>DASZVW010000146.1:0-3998 GCA_035546895.1 Polyangia bacterium | reverse complement strand
GCCGCGCCGGCGCGCGCGAGCTCCTCGGCGAGCGCCGCCTCCGAGCCCACCGCGCAGAGAAAGGCGCGCACCTAGGCGGTGGCCGCGGCCTCGTAGGCGGCCGAGAACATGAAGGCGATGATCTCGGTCGCCGAGCCGCCGCGCAGGAACTCGCCGCGGATGGCCGCGGTGGGCGGCTCGTCGTCGTCGCCGTAGAGCTCCCCCTCGGAGATCACCGCCAGCATGTCGAGCGGGCTGCCGCAGACGAGCAGGCCGATCCGGTTGCAGGTGTGGCGGGTGCCGCGCCGGAAGGTCCGCCAGTCGGGCAGGGCGCCCAGCGCCGCCTCCACCTCGGCGCGCAGCTCGGCCCGCGCTTCGGCGGACCCCAGCATCACCGCCGCCTCCGGGCGCCCGAGCCACTCGGCCACCGCGCGGGCGCGCGGCTCCTCGCTGGGCGCGCCCCCCAGCGCCGCGCGCGCCCCTTCGAGCAGGCGGGAGAGGCCGTCGACGCCGGTGAGGCCGGCGGTGACCAGGCCGCTGCGCAGCGCCTCGATCGCCCGGCCGGCCACGAACGACCAGGCGGCCGGCGACAGCATCACCGCCGCCGGGCTGATGAGCAGCCCCGCCGGCTGGGTGGGGATGAGGCGCAGGCGGCGCCGCTCGCCCTGCGGCGACGGCGTCCGGCGCAGCCCCTCGGCGTCGGGCGCCACCACGAACGGCGGCGCGCCGAGCAGCGCGGCGATCCGGCGCAGCTCGATCGCGCGCGCCGGCGGCAGCCCGCTCCCCTCGACCGGCTTGGGCGCCGGCTCGTGGACGTCGAGGCCCAGCAGCGCCGGCGCCAGCCGCGACAGCGCGCGCCGCGCCGGGCCGGCCACGTCGGGGTGGTCGACCGGCGTCCCCGGCCGGACCGCCTCGGCGCGCACCGTCTCCGGGGGGGGGAGCGCGTCGAGCAGCTTGGCCCCCAGCCCTTCCGGGTGGACGAAGGCGGGGAGCGAGTAGGCCGCCCGCGCCAGCGCCCAGCGGCGGGTGCGCGCCGCCAGCCCGCCCAGCACCAGCGCCGCGCCCGGGCGCGCCGGATCGGCCAGCACCAGCTCGACGAGGCCCGCCACCAGCCCCTTCTCCCCCTCGGGGCCGGCCCAGAACCGGGCGTGGGTGAGGATCGGATCGAGGAGGTCGACGCCGCGGGCGGCGGCGCGCTCGCCCACCTGCGAGAGCGCGCGCACGGCGGCGTCGAGCAGCCCGGGGTTGTCGCCGAGCGCGTAGCGGGGCGGCGTCGCGGCGCGCGGCCCGGCCACGGCGATGGCCAGGCGCACCATCAGATCGGCGTCCGCGTCGGGCGAGAGCGGCACCGCCGCCAGGTCGCCCGCCAGATCGGAGACCACGTCGAGGTCCCCCTCGCCCCAGAAGTGGTCGACGAGCCGCAGCCGCGCCGGCACGAAGCGCGGATCGGCGTCCGACGAGCGGAGGTAGGCGTCGAGCGCCCCCGCCTCGTCGGCCAGCTGCGTCCGCCGGATCTCCGCCTGGCGGTAGAGCACCGCCGCGCGGTGGGCGGGGTCGGGGTAGAGCCGCGCCAGCCGGCCGTAGCTCTCGGCCGCCTCGCGGTGGAGCGCCAGCTTCTGATAGGTCTGCGCCAGCAGCTCGAGCGCCGGGATGCGGTTCGGCTCCTGATCGACCGCCAGCTCCAGGTA
This sequence comes from Polyangia bacterium, assembly GCA_035546895.1. GTDB lineage: Bacteria > Myxococcota_A > Polyangia > Fen-1088 > Fen-1088 > JADGRB01. Next base: position 2,331 of record DASZVW010000146.1, on the reverse strand, counting down.
GTAGCGGGCGCCGTTCCACTCGCCCGTCTCGGCGTAGATCGCGCCCAGCCGGTGCCGCAGGTCGGCCAGCTCGCCCGACGCGGCCCCGGCCGGCAAGAGCCGCAGCAGCTCCTCGAGCCGCAGCGCCGCGGTGGCCGTGTCGCCGCGCCCCAGCGCCAGCTCGGCGAGCACGCGCCGGGCCTCGACGTGGCGCGGGTTGAGGATGGCCAGCTCGCGGTACAGCGCCTCCGCCTCGCCGGTGTCGCCGAGGCGCTGGGCCAGCGCCGCCCGCCGCTGCACCAGATCGGCGCGGGGGACGGCCTCGGCGGCGTCGGGGACCTTCTCCAGCGCGGCGTAGAGCTCGCGGGCCCGCGGCCACTCCTGCTTGCGGTAGGCGATCTCGGCCAGCAGCAGGAGCGCGCCGGCGTGTTGCGGGATGGAGGCCAGCGCCTGCTCCAGATCGTCGACGGCGGCCGAGATCTCGCCGCGCCCGATCGACACCCGCGCCTTGGCCACCAGCGCGTTGGCGCGCAGCACCGGCCCCGACTCGACGCCGGCCGACCGCCAGTACTTGTCGGTCCGCTCGCCCCTGGCGAGCTCGCCGTCGGGGGCCTCCGCCTCGGGCGCCGGGGGCGGGGGGGGCAGGGTCTCCGCGCGCGCCGGCGACGGCTCGGACGCCGCCTCGGCGGCCGCGGCCTCGGGCCGGGCCAGGTAGGCGCGCGCGGCCGCGTGCGCGGGATCGATCTTCAGCAGGCGCTCGTAGGCCCGCCGCGCCAGCGCCGGCCGGCCGAGCTGCTGCGCGTAGATCTCGCCGAGCCGGGTGAGGATGGCGGTCTGCTCGCGCGGCCGCCGGGCCGCGGCCTCGGCCCTCCGCTCCAGGATCTCGGCCAGGCGCTCGAAGTCGCCGGCGTCGGTGGCCAGCGCCTCCAGCGCCGCCAGCGCCTCGGCCGAGGCCGGGTCGAGGGTCAGCGCCCGATCGAGCAGCATCCCGGCGTCGGCCGGCAGCTCCAGCCGCTTGCGCAGGATCTCGGCCGCCGCCACCAGCGTGGCCGCCCGCTCGATCTCGCTGGCCCCCACCCGCGGGTCGTCGGCGGAGGCGATGAGGGCGCGCGCGGCGGCGTGCGGATCGCCGCGCCGGGCGAGCAGCTCGACCAGCCGGCGCCAGGCCGTCCCCACCAGCGCCCCGGCGGCGGCGTTGTCGATGCAGATCTGCAGCGCCGCCAGCGCCCCCTCCTCCTGGCCGATCTTTTCGTAGGCGGCGGCCAGCAGGTGCGCCACCTCGGCCCGCGCGGGGCCCAGCGGGGCCGTCTCCAGCGCGCGCCGGAGTGCCGAGATCTCGTCGACGTCCTCGAGCGCGTCGGCCGGCTCGGGCTCGGGGCCCGAGGACCAGCGGAGCGAGATCCGCCCCGCGGAGACCCGCGCCGCCCCCAGCCGCAGATCGCCGCTGTCGGGGAGCCGGAAGCCGTCGGCGACCAGGATCTCGTCGAGCGCGGCGCCCAGCGGGTCGACCTCCAGCGCGCCGTCGGCGGCGGGCGCGGCGCCGAAGACGGCCGACAGCACGGTGCGGACCTCGTCGCGGGGGATCTCCCCCTCCTCGACGGAGACCCGCAGCTTGCGCCCGTCGCCGGGGCCGAGGCTGAGGCGCGCCGAGAACGCGGCGGCGGCGCCGGCCTCGCCGGCGGCGGTGTGCCCGGAGAGGACCAGGCGGCCGGGCTCGAGCGCCACGTCGAGGTGCCCGGAGGTCGGCTGCGCCCCGGCGATGCGGCTGTCGACCCGGGCGCGGTCGATGATCAGCGAGGCGGCGCGCAGGCGGCCGCGCCGGTTGCGGAGCTTGGCCAGCGCCAGCGCCTGGCGCGGCCCGGGCCACTCGATCTCCAGGCGCTCGACCAGCGCCGGCCCCAGGTCACGCGCCGCGACGGTGAGGACAGCCCGGCCGCCCACCAGGGCGAGGGCCATCGCCGGCGCGGCGTCGGGCATCCCGGGACCTCAGCCCCCGAACGGGCGGTGGGGGGCGCAGGGCTCGTACGGCGGCGGCGGCGCGTCGCCCCCCTCCTCGTAGCGGAGCACGTCGGTGTTGACGGTGATCCGCCGGGCCGCCTTGGCCTCCTGGCAGCGGGCGCTGGTCCAGTCGGTGAGCACCCGCTCCCACTTGGTCAGCTCCGCCTCGCGGGTCAGCTCCACCTCGCGCTTGGCGAACTCCGCCAGGTCGGGGTCCTTGCGCTCCTTGAGCTTGACTACCACGAAGGTGCCACCCACCTCGAACGGTCCGGCGACCGGCGCGGCGGGGGTGAGCGCGAAGGCCGCCTTGGCCAGCGGCGTGGAGACGCCGATCCCCTCGACGACCACCCCCTC
>DASZVW010000145.1:0-9367 GCA_035546895.1 Polyangia bacterium | reverse complement strand
TCTTGGTTCCAGGGCTGGTAGTCCCGGGTCTTCCTCCGTGTGGGCGGTCGGTCAAGGCCGCCGCCCACCATCCCCGGCGCTCGCGCGGCCCTCGGCCTTTTTCCCTGGGGCCATTCCCGGGCCGCGCGATGCGCCCCCTTTTCTGAGTCGGTCGTTGTGGAGTCTGTCTTTGCGGAGCCAGGTAGATCCGTGGTCTCTTCGGGGTTTCTGGTTCGTCGATGTTTCGGAGGTCCTTTGAGGTCTTTGTTTTTGTAGTTGCGGAGCCAGCTGTTGCGGAGCCAGGTGGATCTGCAGCTCGTTTGTCTCTTGGGGGCTTTCGTTTCTCGGATCGGCTCGAGCTCTGTTGCTGCTGTTGTTGTTGCGGAGCCATCTTGGTGATTTGGAGCTCGTTTTTCCTTTCTTTTGGCTTCGGGTTGTGGAACTTGGCTTGCCACGCCGCTAGGCTTTTTCCATGGCCCGTCACATCAGCGTCAAGGAGGCCGAAGCAAACCTTTCCGAGCTCCTGGAGCGGGTCGAAGGCGGCGAGGAGATCTCGATCGACCGCGGGTCGGTTCCCGCGGCGAGGTTGGTGCCCGTCTCCTCGCGGGCCTCGCGTGACCGCGAGCTCGGTGGATCCTGGGAGGGGAAGGTCTGGGTTGCACCGGATTTCGATGCTCCGGATGAGGCGTTGGAGCGCCTCGTGTATGACGGTTCCGTCTTCTCCGGATCCGAGCGGCCGCCCGACGCAGGGTGAGGTTGTTGCTCGATACCCACGTGCTGATCTGGTCGCTCGGCGATCCGGGGCAGCTCCCGGCCGCGACCGCCTCGGCGATCCGTTCCGGGGACAACGAGGTGCTCGTCAGTATCGTCAGCCCCTGGGAGATCGCGATCAAGAAGTCGGTCGGCAAGCTACGCGCGCCGGGGGATCTGGAGGCCCAGCTGTCGGAGAAGGGGTTCGATCTGTTGCCGATCACGTTGCGCCATACCGGGGCGCTCGAGGTGCTTCCCTTCCACCATCGTGACCCCTTCGATCGGACCCTGATCGCCCAGGCGCGGACGGAGGGCCTGACCGTGGTCACCCATGATTCTGCCTTCGACTCCTATGACGTGGAGACGCTTTGGAGTTGATTGACCGGTTCGAGCTTCGTCGTGTTTGCTGTTGTTTTTGCGGAGCCAGGCTCGATGTCTCGTAGCTCGATCGTCGTGGGGTCGGAGATAGCTCTGGGTCTCTGCGGGTTGTTCTTCGCCTGAGGTCTGGCTGTTCTTCATCGGGGCTCTGGCTTTTCTCGGCATGGCTGTCCCCCGCAGGGGCGCCGTCTAGGTGGAGTAGTTGCGGAGCCAGGCAGGGGTGGAGTCCTTTCGGTTCCGGGAGCTCGTGTGAGCAGGGTTTTTGCTCGTGGCTTCGCGTGTTCTTTCTTTGCGGAGCCTGTTGTTGCGAAGTCACGACCTGCGGCGAAGATCTGTTTTCGGGGTTCGTGTGGAGAGGGTCTTTGCTCGTGGCGTCGCGTGTTTGTTGTTGCGGAGCCAGCTGTTGCGGAGCCACGAGCTCTGGCCACGGTAGGAAGTTTTCGAAGACGGTTCGTTTCGCTCGGCGTCGATCGCCGAGCGAAATTTTTTCGCGGGCAGGGCCAGGGGCCCTCGCGAAAAAATTCTTGCCCTCTCCAAGCCTCCCCGACCCGACCTAAATCGACCTTTCGTCGGCCCGACCCGACCCGACCCGACCTCTCGCCAACCCCGACCCGGACTCGACCTTTCCCCGACTCGACCCGGACTCGACTTTTCGCCGCCCCGACCTCTCGCCGGCCCTAACCGACCCGTTTTCGGCTCCTTTCCTTTCCCTCGAGCTCCCTTCGAATTCCCGGACGCGGCTACGGACTCTTCGACCACAGCAGCCAGTAGGAATCTGGCTCCACCTCGTCCTCCGACCCTGCTCTTCAGGGCTGACCGGACCTCCCTCAATGCGCAAATGGTCTCCATCCATCAGCCATCGACGATCGCAACCGGGCACCTCGCTCGAAGACCGGCTCGATCGTCCGTCAGGACAGAATGGGTTGTGCCACCCAGGCCGAACCGTCGTCGACGGACGGGAGATCGGCCAGGCCGGACGCAGGGCTTGAGTCTCTTCGGATTCCGGACGTGGCTACGGACCTTCCGGCCACAGCAACTCGGCTCCAGACCTCGCCCTCAACTCCGTTTCCATCGCTGACGGGGGCATGGGATGAGGCCGGCGGCGCGCCTCGGCGATCGCTGAGAAGGGAGGCGATCGCCTGTCAATCAGCCTGCCGCCGGCAACGGACGAACCTTGAACCCAGAAGGCGCAGAGGGTCGACGGCATCCGAGCCATTGCGGTCACATGGCCGAGGACGCCCCGGTTGCCTTTAAGGCGCTCAGGGCTCAGCTGCCCTGACCTGGCCCCGGCTCCATCCAGTTGATGTCCGAAAACTGAAACAGACGATGTTCATCGTTGGCGAGTTTGGTGAGTGCCCAGGTCGTGTCTGTGCCACCGGCCTGCAAAGCAGGCGGGATCCGCCTACTTGTTCGACATGCTCTTGGGGTGCCCTTGGCCCTGAGCATCGTCGTGGTGGCGGCCGCGCTGATAGTTGTCGGCGCGGCCGGTAACTACCTGTTGGTTCGCAGATTGGATAGGAAGACTGGCGAACTTCTCGATGTGTTTATCGGACCTGAACCTCCATCGCCTCGCTTACGCAAGAAACCATATTTCCGCTGGGCCGTGACCTCATTGTTGGGCGTCGTACTTGCGGCCGTCCTCGCCCTCGAATTGATCAACGACCCGATTTATGGTTTCTGGGTCCGTCATCCGATCATCGCATCGCTAGGGTCGGGTCTGCTGCTCGGATCGCTGACTGCGGTGACTATCGAGCGCTGGCGGGACCATCGTCGTCTCCGCGCGCGGCGAAAACCAGCTCTGCTGGCTTTCAAGGCCTACATCCAGGTTGCCGATGACGTGAACTTCTCGCTCACGGGCGCAATTGAGGAACGAGTCGCGTCTCTTCCTGGAAGCGCGCTTTGTGGTGCATCCGACCGCGAGACACAGCTGGCCGCGATCTCTTCCGCTGATCCGCAGTGGTTCCCATCGTTCGCGCGACTTATTGAAGATCAAGTCCGAAAGACGGAAGAGGTGCTGATGCGGGCAACTGATCTCTTGAGCCAGTATCCCCCGTTGGCCAATGTGATCGATGAATTGGAGGAAATGGAGAATGAACTTAGGTTCATGGCTGTTTTCGTTGGTGGATTTCGGCCCAATCTAGGCCAGAGTCCATCCCCTCCGAAGGCGCAGGACCTCAGGGCGTTTAGCGAGCTGCTTTCTCGACGCCACGATAGATATAGATCCGTGTATCGCGATGTGATGGCGTTTTCTCGGCTGGACCAGAAGAAATCCTTTCCCAAGCCACGCTTCTATTGGCGCGAGAAGCAACACCTGTTGAGCTTCTTGAGAATCGTTTTGGAGGTCTTGGAGGCAGAAGATCCGGGGTCTGGGGTACCACCGGAGGCTTAGTTGGTCCGCATGTAGACAGGAACTATGGGTCTTCAGGCTGGACGGCGTCTAAAGCGATTCTGATAAGCCGGTCTCAGTTAGTTGGTCCTCGGAAGGTTGCTCTTCGACCCATTCGCCCGTCGGCTTGGGCGCTGTGCGCCAGCGCACCGCGGGGATCAGCTCGGCCGGCTCGATTTCCAATGCGCCAGCGAGGCGCAGGACGGTGACGAGGCGCGGCGAGGCCAGGCCGCGCTCGAGTATCGACACCGTCGTGGAATCGAGACCCGCGCGGTAGCTCACCTCTTCCTGGGTGATCCCTGCTTTCCGTCGGGCGGATTTGAGCTGAGCGGCGAAAGCTTCGGCGAAGGTCATCGGGAGATCATTTCCCCTCGACGCTCTCGCGTCCAGGGAACTTAGGCCCGGTAGAGAACACCGAGGCCTATAGGCGACAAGCCGACCGGCCAGGGCGTATGGCATCGAGAGAAGAGGGCAGGGATGACTTTCGCCGAAGCTTTCCCGGATGGTCGCTCGGCGTTCAGGGCGTAGGTGGACTTTTCGCCTCACCGCGCTCGGAGTGCTCGGCCTCGTCGAGCAGCCTCGCAGTGCTCACCCCGAGCCCGTCGGCGAGCGCCTACGAGTCGTTCGCGCGTCAAGGGGGCGCCGATATCACCCACGTCGTCGAGCCGTATCTGGCGAAGGCCGGCCCCGAGGCCTGAGCGATGCCAGCTCGTCGGCCAGGCGGCCTCCATCCAGTTCGCCGGCGCGATGGCTCCACAGAATTGGGGGGCAATCGAACCCGGCAACCCGCTGACGCCGATCCGCGAATAGGGGCGCTCAGCCGCGGGCGATCCGCCTGGCGAGCTTGACGCCGACTTCGCCGGGGTCTTGTCGACGAGGCCGGAGGGGGCGATGGCCTCGGCCCGGAGTGTGTGGCGGCCGGGGGCGAGGTGGCGGAAGACCGCTGTCTTCGCGCAGCGCTTGAAGGCGCCACGGTCGAGCTTGCAGCGGAAGGTCGAGCCGGCGACGTCGGAACGCAGGGAGAAGGTGGCGGTGCGCTTTGCGGCGTCGATCTTGCGTCCGGCGATCTTCGTCGTCGGCGGCTCGACCGAGCTCGGCGTCGACCGTGGCTTCACCGGTTCGTCGCTCGTCCACAATTCGAGGTTGGTGTAGCCGGTGGCGCCATCGACCCCGTCGATGGCGATGTCATAAGTGGTGCCGGCGACGATGTTGAAGTCGACGCCCCCGGCCGCGTTCGGATTGGTCGGGCAGCCCGGTGACAAGGTCGCCGGTCCTGAGGCGACCGGGGTGAGCGCGCCGACGCTGGAACCGGTGTAGACGGCGAGCAGGGCGGCGAAGTCGGTCTGGCAGAGCCTCAGGTGCACCGAGCCCGTCAGCGGCGCGGTCCACGTCGCCCAGACAGAGGCGCCACCGGGGTTACCCGCGTGGTCGGGCTCACCCGGTTGCTTGGTCGCACCGGCGTTGCGGAACCCCGCGACGACGGCCGACTTATAGGGGCCGTTGAAAGGGTCCGCCAGCGACAGGGCGTCTTCGAAGTCGTCGTTGGCGGGCGCGTAGCCGAGGCTCACCTCGGTTTCGAACATTTCGGCGGCGCCAAGCGCGGCGTTGTAGCGGCCGTCGACGGCCAAGCGATAGGTGGTCCCCGCGGTGGCGGAGAAGAAGTAGTCGCAGGGGGCAAGCTCTTCGATCTCCGGCACCGGGGTCAGCGCGTCGACCGAGGTACCGGTGTAGACGGCGGCGACGGCCTCTTTCCCCACCGGATTGCAGGCCTGGAAGAGCACCCCACGGGTGCGCGTGGCGGTCCACTTGAACCAGACCGAGGCGCCGCCGCTTCGCCGCGGTGGTCGGGCTCGCCGGGCTCGTGCGTCGCCCCGACGTTGATCGCCGAGTAGGCGATTTCGCGCGGTTCGATCGCCTCCGCGTCGACGAAGTCGTCGTTGGCGGGCGCGGTCGGGCGACTCAGATGGAGTTGGATCGGGGCTTCGCCGGACTGCGGAGGTAGGTATTGGTTCGTGAGGCCGTCCCCTTCGACCGCGATCGAGTAGATGGTGCCGGCGTGCGCGGTGAAGATGACGCCCCGCTCGTTCCAGGCGCAGTCGGCAGCGTTGCTGAAGCGAGTCGAGCCGACTTCGGTGAGTGCGCCGAGGGCGGTGCCGGTGTAGACGGCCAGGTTCACCCGCTCTTCGCTGCCGCAGGCGCCGACCGAGACATAACCCGTCGAGGTCGCTTCCCAGCGGAACCAGACCGAATGTCCGGAGGGCGTCGCTTCGGCCGCGATCGGCTCCCCGACCTCACGCGTCGCCCCGACCGTGGTCCCGGCGACCTCGAGCGGCAGTGGCCCGCCGAGTATCTTGGCGTCGGCGAAGTCATCGTTCGCGGGCGGCGTCGCGGCGACCGCCGTCGCGGCGCCTACGCCGAGCACCAGCGCACAGACAAGACATACCCCCGCGGCGACTCCCCTGCACATGGCAGGGATTATGCGGCATTCAGGAAGTTTCCGCTTCACTTGGGCAGCAGCCATCCGCAGGTATCTCGGATTCGCGAGCAGCGAGATCATGCCCGTCCACGCCAACTACGGGATCCTTTGACGGACCGGGATTTCCACTAGGTTTGGCCAAGGTGGCCGAGGAAGTCGAACCAGCTGGGGTTGGGCTCTCCTGGGCTCGACTTCCAGACGGGGCTGCGGACTCCTCTGTCACAGCACCTTGACTCCAGATCTCGCCCTCAGCTCGGTTCCCCCTGACGGGGGGCACGTGCCTACTTCTCCCGCGCCTCCGCCTCGGAGTTGGCCCTTTCCATCCGCTCCTTGGCCTGCTCGGCGAGCGCTGCCCGCGCGGCTTTGACCTGTTTGGTCCAGGGGGTGGTGATGTCGATCAGGCAGAGCGGCGGCAGCCATTCCTCCCAGAGCGTCGCGCGGATCTCGGCGAGTGGCGCATGCGAGCGCCAGACCCAGACGGCGATCCGCAGGTTTGCTCGCATCCACTCGCTCAGCCGGCGGCCGGCGCTCTCCTCGAGCGCGAGGTACCGCCCCGGTTTGTTGCCCCGCTGGGCAGGGGTGCGGCGTGTGATCGGCGCGAGCTCGAGCTCGGCGGCGAGCAGCGCGGCGAAGCTTCGGCGCAGCGAGATATCGGAAGACGTGCCGGCGGCGAAGGGTCGCTCGATGTGGTTCTTGAGGCTGCGCGAACTGGTCCTACCACTCGCCATGCCAACGTAGAGGGGCCGTTCGTCCGGCGGCTCGCCGAGGCCAAGATGCCGCCATCCGGTCGCGTCGGCATGGATCGCGAAGAGCCCTGGCGCGCGGTCGAGTCCGTCCTCCGCGCCGATCTCATCGAGCCGGCGCCCTCGGTTGGACAGTGCATTCCGAGCTGCGAGGGCGAGCTCCTCGATCGCCTGCGGCCGCCCGTCCGGCGTCAGTCCCCACGGCGCGGCGACCAAGATCTCCCAGCCGTCCGCGGCGCGGGCGAAGACCACCGTCGAGCGCCCGGACTCTTCGGCCGGTCTCTCTCCGTCGCGCTCGAAGGAGATCGTCCAGAGCACCGAGCCGACGGCCCCGCGCGGGGTCTCGATCATCCGCTCGATCACGACCGACATCGTCGGACGTTTGGCGAGCAGCGCCTGTAGGACGTCGCGGATCGCCGCCCGGCCCTCGATGAGCCGAGCGTCGACCGCCACGAAGCGGGCGTCCACGGCGAAGAGACCGGTGGCACGGTCGAGGTCGGCGGCGTTGATGGCCTCGGCGAGCTTGAGCGAAAGCTCCTCCGGGGTACTCGGTTCCGGTTTCGTCATCTGCTCGTCCCCGTGGGTTTCTGTCGAGCCGAACCAGGCAAAGCCCCATGGGTCCCGACCGCCATCGTATTCCTCCGCCCAGCTCAGGGGCGATGCTCTGTGGACACCTAGTGTAGAGTTCTACTTATGGGACGGAGGCCGAGCACGGCTACCCGCCTGGTCTTCCAGGCGTTCCTCGATTCCCCGGCGGAGGAGACCTATGGGTTCGAGCTGGCGAGCGCGACCGGGCTGCCCTCCGGGACGATCTATCCGATCCTGCGTCGGCTCGAAGACGAGAAGCTGATCAGGAGCCGCTGGGTCGAGGTGCAGACCGACACCCAGCGGCGGAATCGCAGGTACTACGCGCTGACCGCCGAGGGTCGGCGGGTCGCGCAGGCGGCGACGGTCGACCAGCGCCAGGCGCTTCGCCTGTTGGCTCCGGGCCTGGAGGCCGGGGCATGAGGCGCGGCGAGGCCTCCGACGGCCGGCACCTCCAGTTGTTGAAGGCCATCTGCCGTCTGCTGCCGAAGGACTGTCGCGAGGAACAGCTCGCCGAGTGGCGCGACGAGATCCGGTGCGCGGAAGAGCGCGGTCTGCCCGCCTCGCGGCGCGCCCTGTCGATCGCGACCCGCTCCGTGCCGCGGCTCGCCTGGCGCGCCCGCCGGCCTTCGCGCGCTCTTCGGGTCGCCCCGAAGGCCGTGGTCGGCGGCCTCGAGGAGGGGCTTCCGAGGTACCTTCGGCGCAGCTGGGCGCTCACCGCGGGGCGGGCGGATCGGACGAAGGCGCTCGCCATCGCCACCTTCGTCCTGCTGATCGATCTGGGGTCGAAGGCGGTGGTCTCGAACTCGGTCACGCTCTTCGAACGGCAGCATCCGCTGCCTTATCTGACGATCTTCCACCTGCACAATCCCGGCCTGAGCCTGACGTTCATCGACGGAGGCTTCTACATGCCCGTCGCCGTCGCCCTCATCGGCGGATGCCTGATTCTCCTGAACGTGATCTGCGGTCCGCCCGAACCGCGACTCTGGCTTGTGATCGGGCTGATGGTGGGAGGGATGCTCGGCAATCTCTCGGAGCGCCTATATGTCGGTCACGTCACCGACTTCCTACAGGTCGGGAGCGTTCCCGCCGTGTTCAACTTCGCCGACCTGGCGATCGCCCTCGCGGTGCTCCTCGCCGTCCTCCCGCGGTTCGGTAGGTCGCGGCCGACCGAAGACCGAAGCTTTCGGGGCGTCGTCGCGGAGAGCTCTCTCCCGTAGGCCGGAAGGGTCGATCTGAAGTGTCCCGACGCAAGGAAAATCGATCCCTGCCACCGGCCGAGGAGACGCCCGACCCCTCGCGGCGCCGGAGGTCGCCGATCCCGAGGCCGAAGGGCAAAGCGGGCGGCCTGATCGAGTTGGTCGTCATCGTTGCGATCGCGCTCGGGCTGGCGCTGGCGATCCAGGCGTGGGTGGTGAAGCCCTACAAGATCCCGTCGGGCTCGATGGAACCGACGCTGGACGTCGGCCAGCGCGTGCTCGTCAACCGCTTCATCTACCACTTCCACGAACCGCGGATCGGCGACATCGTCGTCTTCCACCCGCCCGACGGGGTGGAGACGGGACCCCGGACCGAATGCGGGGCCCTGGTCGGGGGTCGCGCGCCGCTCGAAGTGGGGGAGGCCTGCCCCAGGCCGAATCCCGGGGAGTCGAGTCAGACCTTCGTCAAGCGGGTCGTCGCGGTCGGCGGCGACACCCTCTCGGTCAGGGACGGCCACCCGGTGGTGAACGGGGTAGAGAAGACCGACGAGCCCTACATCGATCCCTGCGGTCGCGCCTCCGTGTGCGACCTGCCGAAGACGATCACGATCCCGAAGGGCTACTTCTTCATGATGGGCGACAACCGTGGCGAAAGCGACGACAGTCGCTTCTGGGGACCGGTCCCCAGGGAATGGATCGTCGGCGAGGCCTTCGCTACCTACTGGCCGCCGGATCGGATCGGCGGCCTCTGACCGACCGAGGGCTCAGGCCCGCCGCGGGCCGAGTCGCACCGGCAGGGTCTTCAGCTGGTTGAGGAAGGCCGACTCGACGAAGGAGGGCCTGCCGGCGAGGGTCATCTCCGGGTAGCGGG
>DASZVW010000144.1:0-1680 GCA_035546895.1 Polyangia bacterium | reverse complement strand
GTGGCCGCCCGCGGCGCCCGGCGCTAGAGTGGCGGCCGCATGCGCGCGAGCTTCCGGACGGGCGTCCGCAACGGCCTGCCGATCGTCGAGGTGGAGACGGCCGCCGCGACCGCCGCCATGGCGCTGCAGGGGGCGCAGGTGTTGAGCTTCGTCCCCCGCGGCGGCCGCGACTGGCTGTGGGTGAGCGAGCGGGCGCGCTGGGCGGCCGGGACGGCGCTGCGGGGCGGGATCCCGATCTGCTTCCCCTGGTTCGGCCCCCACCCGACCGAGCGGGCCTTCCCGGCGCACGGCTTCGCGCGCACGCGCCCCTGGCGGCTCGTCGCCACCGACGGGGACGGCGACGGCGCGCGGCTCGAGCTGGGGCTCACCGCCGACGCGGCGACCGAGGCGCTGTTCCCGCACCGGTTCGAGGCGCGGCTGACCGTCACCGTCGGCGCCGACCTGACGCTCGCCTTCGAGGCGGCCAACGCCGGCGCGGCGCCGTTCGCCTTCGAGGTGGCGCTGCACAGCTACTTCGCGGTCGCCGACGTGGCGGCGGCGGCGATCGACGGGCTCGCCGGGTGCGCGTTCGTCGACAAGGTGGCGGGCGGCGCCCGCCGCCGCGAAGGCGAGGCGCCGGTCCGCATCGCCGGCGAGGTCGACCGCGTCTACGACGCCGGCGGCCCGGTCACGCTGGTCGATCCGGCCGGCGGGCGCGCGCTGCGGATCGAGACCGCCGGCGGCGGGTCGACGGTGGTCTGGAACCCGGCGCCCGCCAAGGCGGCGGCGCTCGGCGACCTGGCCCCCGACGGGTGGCGCCGCTTCGTCTGCGTCGAGTCGGGCGCGGTGGGGGACCGGCGGATCACGCTGGCGCCCGGCGCGCGCCACCGCCTCACCGCCCGCATCGCCGCCGGTCCGGGGTAGCGCCGGTCAGGGATCGGCCTGCGCGGCGACGAACTCCTCCCAGGTCCGCTGGCCGACGGCCCGCGCCGTCGAGAGGTCGGCGCCGCCGCGGATCGCGCGCGCCGCCGCGCCCGGCAGCCACACGGGGACCAGCACCCGGTGCTTGCCCCAGGCCCGCAGGTACTCGCGCAGCAGCGCGCCCATCTCGTAGACGCGCGGCCCCGCCACGTCGGGCGCCAGCCCCGCCGGCGGCCCCAGCGCCAGCTCGACCAGGCGGGCGGCCACCTCGGCGGCGTCGATCGGCTGGAACCGGAACCCCGCCGCCACCGGGATGAGCGGGAGCTTGGCCATCTGCCGCGCCACCAGCCAGACCAGATCGTGGAACTGCGTCGCCCGCAGCGTCGTCCAGGGGAGGCCCGAGCCGGCCACCACCTCCTCGGCGTCGCGCTTGGAGGCGAAGTAGCCGAACATCGCGCGGTCGACGGCCCCCTCGACGGGGATCCGGTCGGCCCCCACCACCGAGATGAACACCAGGTGGCGGACGCCCGCGCGCGCCGCCGCCCGCACCAGCGCGCGCGCCTTGTCGCCGTCCCCCTGGCCGCTCCCCGCGCAGTGGACGACCGTCTCCACGCCGCCGAGCGCCGCCTCGATCCCGGCGCCGGTCTGGAGATCGCCCGCCACCACCTCGTTGCCGCCGGCGTCGCGCCCTCCGGCCGCCCCGCGCCGGCTCAGGACGCGCACCTGCCGCCCCGCCTCCCGCAGCCGGGGGACGACGGCGCGCCCCAGCGTGCCCGTGCC
>DASZVW010000143.1:0-3763 GCA_035546895.1 Polyangia bacterium | reverse complement strand
CGACGCCACCATCACGATCCCGGCGAACAGGCAGCCGGCGCCCGCCAGCCCCAGCGGGCGGAGCGGCTCGGCCAGCAGCCAGGCGGCCAGGAACAGCGTCGCCACCTGCTGCATCTGCAGCGCGATGGCGCCGGTGCCGGCGTCGACGTGTCCCAGGCCCCAGCTGTTGAGCCACCAGCCGGCGAGCTGCACCACCAGCCCGAGGCCCACCAGCGAGGTCCAGGCCCGCGCGTCGTAGCCGTGCAGCGGCGCGCGCGCGATCGCGACGGCGATGGCGAAGCCGGTCAGGCAGCCGACGCTCATCCAGAACAGCGCCTGCGGCGCCTTCAGCGTGCGCCGGCTCCGGCTCAAGGTCAGGGTGACGGCCGCGTAACAGAAGCTGGCGGCGATCGCCAGCGCCTCGCCCGAGCCGTCGCCGCCGCGCGCCCCGCGGGCCAGCGCCAGCACCAGCGCGCCCGAGAGTCCCACCGCCTGCCCGAGCCAGCCACGCCGGCCCAGCCGGCGCTTGAAGACGGCGGCCGAGAAGAGCGCCACCCAGATCGGCGACAGGCCGCCGACCAGCAGCGTCGCGTTGGCGGCGGTCGTCTCGCGCATCGCCTGGTGCCAGAGCGCCAGGTCGAGGAAGAACGCCGCCCCCGCCGCGAACGCCCAGCGGCGCCCGGCCGCGCCGAACCCGCCCGAGCGGCGCGCCAGGAGCGCGGCCACCGGCAGGGCGAACAACATTCGGTAAAGACCAACGGTCAGCGGCGAGGCGCCGCCCGCCAGCGCCCACTCGACGAAGATCGCGGAAAAACCAACGATCGAGGCCCCGGCGAGCACGGCGGTCAATCCGCGCCAACGAACGTTCGCCGAGCTCACGGCGGCGCAGCCTGGCACGTTTGCGGTCGGCAGCACAATGACCCGGTGGTAACCTTCGGCCCATGTCGCCGGACGACGACTCACCGGAGCTGTTCGAAGACGAGCCGACCCACCTCGACGAGATGCAGCCGCTCGGGAACTCGGAACGGCAGACCCGCGCCTACAAGAGCGCGGAGTTCCTGGCCGGCCGCGAGGCGGGGATCGCCGAGGGTGTCGAGGCGGCGGTGGCCGCGCTGAGCGTCGAGCTGGTCCGCGCCGGCTGCACCGAGGACGAGGTCAAGCACATCGTCGCCCGCGTCCGCGCCGGCATCGGCAAGTAAGACCGCGGCCACGGCCGAGGTCCGCTCTCCTCATCCGCTTCCTTACTGTTGCGGACGTGCTTAGGTTTTTACCTGCACGAAGGTGGAGGGAACATGAACAAGATCCGTGGACTGGTGGTGGCCGCCCTGCTGGCGGTCTGGTGCTTCCCGGCCGTGAGCTCGGCCAAGACGTGGGCCTCCGAGCCGTCGTCCTTGCCGGCGGCGGTCACCGAGAGATCGGCGGCCCCGGCGGCGACGCCGCAGCAGGCGGCCGAGACGGCGAACCTGGCGCAGCGCGAGCAGCAGGCGCGCGATCTCCAGGACTTCAACGGCGGCGCCGTGGCGATCTACGTCAGCAGCGGGGTCCTGCTGGTGGCGGTGATCGTCCTGCTGATCCTGCTCATCTGATGCGGGCGGGCGCGGCGTTCAGGCTGGCGCTGGTCGTCCTTCTGGCGCCAGCCTGCTACGCCGGCAGCGCGCGCAGCGTCTCGGCGCAGCGAGCGGCCGCGCTGGCCGCCGACCCGGCCTGGACGTTCGTGCGCGACGTCCCGTTCGTGGCGCAGCAGTCGAACGCCGACTGCGGCCCGGCGGCGCTGGCCATGGTGCTGCAGCACTTCGGCGTGCGCACCTCGCTGGCGGCGCTCGTCGCGCGCGATCCGCCGCGGGACGGCGGCGTGCGGGCGGGCGACCTGCGCGACACCGCGCGCGCCGCGGGGCTCTCGGCGTTCGTGGTGGCCGGGACCTTCGCCGACCTGTTCGAGCAGCTCGGGCGCGATCGCCCGGTGCTGGTCGGCCTGGCCACGCCGATCACCGGCGAGCGGGCGCTGGCCCACTACGAGGTGGTGGTGGCCATCGATCGCCGCGACCGGCGCCTGCTGACGCTCGATCCGGGGCGCGGCCTGCGCGAGGACACGCTGGAGGGCTTCGCGCGCGAGTGGGCGCCCACCGGTCGGGTCACCCTGATCGTCTTCCGGCCCGCCGCGGCTTCGGCGGCGGCCGGTGGTAGAGCTTCCTGAGCTCGTCCTTGGCCGCCGCCAGGACCTGCTTCTGCCGGGCCGGCAGGTTCCGCCCGCCGCGGTTCAGGTAGAACGTCAGCATCGACATCGCCGAGCGGAAGGGCGCCGACTTGCGCCGCCCGCTCCGCTCGGCCGAGCGCGCCAGGGAGCGCGCGATGGCGCGCGGGCTGGACCGCTTGAACACGCCGGGTTCGAGGTCCAGCGCGTCGCTGGTCCGCGTGACCCGCCGCGACCAGCGCTTCGTGGTGGTCCGGCGGGCGGCCATGGTCGTGCTAGGGGTGGTGGCGCTTCTCGCGCGCCGGCGAGAGCTCGCCCGGCTGGCGCAGGGCATCGCCGGGCAGCGGCCAGCGGCGGGAGTGCCAGCGCTCCTGCCAGTCGAGCCGCCGCTCGGCGCGCCGCGCGTCTTCCTCGGGCGTCACGATCCGCGGCTCGACCGTCGCCTCCTCGGGAACGCCGTCATCCGACTTCGAAGGCATGTCCAAGAAGGTGGCCACGCCCCGCGCGCTCGGCTACCCCGCCCCGGAGCCCGGCTTGGCGGTCACCGCCTCGGTCTCGTCCACGGTGACCGGGCCGCGCGGCAGCATCTGCTCGAGCTGCGGTCGGTGCTGGCCACGATGTTCCGGTAGAGCCGCAGGGCTCCTCTTTTGAAATGTAGGTCGCCGGCAGCTGAGGTATACGGGGCGCATGACCGCCGCCCCCCGCTCGACCGTCTCCGCGGCCGAGGCGCTCGCGCGCCTCAAGGCCGGCAACAGCCGCTACGTCCAGAACGTCCGCAGCGTCGACTCGATGCTCAGCCACAGCAAGCGTGACCTCTCGGTCCCGCAGTCGCCGTTCGCCATCGTGCTCGGCTGCTCCGACTCGCGCGCGCCGGCCGAGATGGTGTTCGACCAGGGGCTCGGCGACCTGTTCGTCATCCGGGTGGCCGGGAACATCGTGGCGCCGTCGCAGGTCGGCAGCGTGGAGTTCGCCGCCGAGCTCTTCGGCACCCGGCTGGTGGTGGTCATGGGGCACACCGGCTGCGGCGCCGTCAGCGCCGCCATCGCGGCGATCCGCGGCGCCGGGGGACCCACCTCGCGCAACCTGATGTCGATCGTGAACCGCGTCCGTCCGGCGATCGAGGGGCTGATGACCACCGATCTGGCCCGCGACGACGCGCGCCTGCACCGGGAGGGGATGCGCGCCAACGTCCGGGCCTCGGTCAACCACCTGCGCCACGGGTCGGAGATCCTCGAGCGGCTCGCCGACGACGGCGGGCTGGCGGTGGTCGGTGGCGAGCTCGACCTCGCCACCGGCGAGGTGACGTTCTTCGACGACGTCACCGAGTAGGCCGGGCGCTCGGCGCCGCCAGCTCGTCCGCGCTTTCTCCCGGCCGAGCTTTGCAGCGCCGATCCGGGCGGCTACACTGGGCGACCCTTCGTGAGCTTCCGTAGGACCTGGCCTTCGCGCGCCGCCGTCGCCGCGCTCCTGTTCGTCGTGGTGCTGGTCTTCGGCCTGCGCGGTGGCCGGCGCCGCCGCCTCGGCGCCATCCGCGGCGCGGCGGCCGCCACGGCCGTCCCCGCGCCCCCGCGGCCGCTGGCCCGCGACGACGCC
>DASZVW010000142.1:0-12791 GCA_035546895.1 Polyangia bacterium | reverse complement strand
TACCCGGTTGTTACCCGACCCGGCGGCCCGGCTGGCGGTGCTTAGGGGCGGGAGCGACGGGCTCCTGTCGGTGCGCCAAGCGGCCGAGCAGCTCGGCCTGTGCACGGCGACCGTGTACGGCTTGTGCGCGGACGGCGCGCTGCCGCACATCCGGATCCTGAACGCGATCCGGATCGCGCCAGCTGACCTCGCGGCGTTCATCGCCGCGAGACGTGTCGCCGCGGGCCGCGCAAGCGACCGTTGATCGTGGTTGCGCTTCTCCTCCGCCTAAGCGACGCCAGCGCTACCGGCCGCCGTTGGCGAAACGAATACCTTCCCGAGTCTCGGCGAGCGCCTGCTCGATCAGGTTGAGAGCCTGAACGCGATAGCCGCCCTTGTCGCGCCTGGCCTCCCTGAGTTGGCGTCGCGCCTCACGCAGCTCGACGACCGCTTGGGCCATGTTCGGTTGCCGCTCGGCTCCGGGCACGTTCGTGTCGACCGGCTCGGGCATCGCCGCCCCCTCGGCCACACCGACCTCGGTCGGATGGGCGGCGGCGTACCGCATACCGGCGTCGACGGCGCCCATGGCCTGCCGCACCAGCTGGATCGCGCGTTCGCGGTGGCCGCCCTTGTTCGGGGTCGCCCTCTCGAGAGACGCGTCGGCTCGCTGCAACGCCGCCAGCGCGGCCTGCATCTTTGGTTGACCGTTGTCTGCGGCCATGGGCGCTCCGGGGCCAGCTGGGGGCGGAGGCGGGGGAGCGTACGCGCAGGCTCCGATGAGCGCGCAAGGAAGGACCACGACGGCCAGGATTGATCTCACTCGTATACCTCCGCCCGTTGAGTCTCGGCGGATCGTCGAGCTGACGTTAGAGCGTGTTGTCACGCCGGCCGCCTTCATTGCGACCTGCAAGGCCCGCGTGAGCACAGTCACCGCCCAGTGAAGTGAGCCATTGACGATCCCGACGGGAACCAGATCCATCTCTAAGGCCAGCCGATCCCAACAGAGCTCGGCCCTCGGCACCCGTGACCGGCGGGTATCGGCCAATCCCTCAATTGTGCCGAACCCGAGTCCGTCGAAGGTCGAGGCAGCAGTCCTGGACACACATTTAGGCCGCCCAACCGACGGGAGGCTGCATGTCAACCATCCAGGTCCGCAAGGTTCAGGTGTTTCCAGGATACGGCGATCGATTACTGTCCTCGAAGGACGTGACGATCGAGGGTGCGACGATCACCGCCATGGCCGACCACGATCCCTCGGCGCGCGCGCCCGAGGGGGCGACGACGATCGATGGCGCCGGCCGTACCCTCATGCCTGGCCTGATCGACGCCCACTGGCACGCGGCCTTCACGGCCGTCACTCCGCAGGCTGCCGTCACGGCGGATCCCTACTACCTGATTCTGCTCGCGAGCCACCAGGCGAGGGCGACGTTGTTGCGGGGCTTCACGACCGTCCGCGACTGCGGAGGGCCTACGTTCGGGCTGAAGCGCGCGATTGACGAAGGTGTCGTCGCGGGCCCGCGGATCTATCCGGCGGGCGCCATGATTACTCAGACCTCCGGGCACGGGGACTTCCGCATGCCGTTCGAGGTCCCGCGCGATCCGTGCGCGGGGCTATGTCACATCGAGCGGGTGGGTGGGGCGGCGATCGCCGACGGCGTCGACCAGGTGCTGCGAGCCGCGCGCGAGCAACTGATGCTCGGCGCCACACAGATCAAGATGATGGCGGGCGGCGGCGTCGCCTCGGCGTACGATCCGCTGGACGTCACCCAATATACCGAGGCCGAGCTGCGCGCCGGTGTCGAGGCGGCCGAGAACTGGGGGACGTACGTGATGGTGCACGCCTACACGCCACGTTCCGTTCAGCAGGCGCTGCGGGCAGGCGTTCGTTCGATCGAGCACGGCCACCTGCTCGACGAGGAGACGGTCGCGAAGATGGCCGAGGCCGGCGCGTGGTGGTGCCTGCAACCGTTCCTCGACGACGAGGACGCCGTGCCGGTGCCGCCGTACGCGCGAGGCAAATTCGCGCAGATGGTCGCCGGCACGGACAAGGCCTACGGGTTGGCGATCAAGCACCACGTGAAGCTCGCCTGGGGGACGGACACGCTCTTTTCGGCGGAGCTGGCGACGAAGCAAGGCAAGCAGCTCGCCAAGATGAAGCGCTGGTTCCGCCCGGCCGAGGTGCTCGCGATGGCGACCTCCACCAATGCCGAACTGCTCCGTATGTCCGGTCCTCGCAACCCCTATCCGGGAACGCTGGGACGGATCGAGGTCGGAGCCCTCGCCGATCTGCTAATCGTCGACGGCGATCCGCTCGCCAACATCGACCTCATCGCCGATCCCGAGAGGAATCTGAAGGTCATCATCAAAGGCGGCCAAGTAGTGAAGAACACGCTTTCAGATCGGTGGTCAACCTAGGCCGCTTTGTCCGGCCACAAACCTTCGGCCTCGCCTATTCGGCTGCGTGGCAGACAGCCTCGATGTTGTGCCCGTCGGGGTCGATCACGAACGCGGCATGGCAGTGCCTCCCAGCCCTCAAGCGCTGACGAACGGCGCCAGGTCGAGGACCATGCGACAAGGAAACGTGTCACTCAGGCGCGCGAATCCGCGGCGCTCGTAGAAGCGGGCAGCGGGTTCGTCGATGGCGTCGGTGACGAAGAGTCGGAAAGCGACCGGACCGGCCTTGGCGAGCTGAAGAGTCAGGCCGAGAGCCTCCTCGAAGAGATAGCGGCCGAGGCCCTGCCCTTGGACGCGTGCGTCGACGGCAAGCCGCGCGAGGAGAACGCCCGGAATCGGAAAGCGCGGCAGGCGCGTTAGCGCCGGATGGCGGTCGACCGACGCCCGCTCGACGCTGACCGTCGACAAGCTGAAGTAGCCTGCGAGGCGCGCGCCAGAGGCTGCGTCGTCGATCGCGACGAACGTTCGAGCGAGCAGATCTTTCTTGGCGTGGCGGAGGGCGTACCGCCGCAGGTACTCAACGAGCGAGGGGTGCTGGTTTTCGAAGTCAGCGACCAGCGCGCGGTGAGGTGGCCCGAGCGCCTCGATGCGCAGGGCCATGGATCAGGCAGCGCTCGCCTTCTTCTTCCACCGTAGCTTTGGCGGCCGTCGCGTGGCGCTCGCGAGGTTCGCGAGCGCGGCGCGCAGCGCCGGCGGGGGATCAAACGGGCGGTCGAGGATCTCCGCCAGGCGGCCGATCTCGCTGTCGTCCAAGGTCAGCGATTCGCCCAGGTTCTTTGCGCGACGCGCGCGCACCCGTTCGAGGGCGGGATGCGCCAGCGGCTCGACCGAGTCCCCCTTGCGCGCCTCGATCTCGCGGCCCTGCTCGGCCTGGCGAACGACCCAGGCGGCGAGGTCCGAGATCTCGCGAAGGAGATCCGCCTTCTGACTCCGCTCGAGCCCGAGGCGCTTGCGCAACATCTCGAGCTCAGCGTCGAGCACGTTATTCGTCAGCGCTTGAAAGCGTGCCATCGGGGCCGTCCTCTCCTGTGAGTAATAGTTTACTCACGAGGCGCCTGGGCGGCAAGCCCGGCCCGGCGCTCCGCTGGGGCGCGTCGATGGCAGACGGTGAATCGGGCGAGTCACAAAGCAGAGCCAGACTCCGCTTTTCCGATCCGGATGGCGAACTCGGTCAGGCAGCGTGGGCCGTTGGCGAGCGGAGGCGAGCCGGAGCTATGGTCGCTGTCGGAGGGCGACTGCCTGGCCGGCTTGTCGTCGATGTCGGATGGTTCCGCGGACGTGGTGATCACGGACCCGCCGTACGAAGCGGAGGCGCACACGAGCCAGCGGCTCGTCGCGCGCGCCGGGGGGAAGTTGGAGATCGAGCCGCTCACGTTCCCACCGATCACCGAGGAGCTCCGGACCGAATCGGCGCGCCAGATGGCCCGCCTCGCGCGGCGGTGGATCTTGGTCTTCTGCCAGGTCGAGGCGGCCATGAAGTGGCGGGCGGCTCTCGAAGCCGGCGGCGCGGTCTACAAGCGGACCTGCCTCTGGGTCAAACCGGACGGCAAGCCCCAGTACTCGGGCGACCGCCCGGGCATCGGCTACGAGTCGATCGTCGCGTGTCACGCGCCTGGGCGGAGCAAGTGGAACGGCGGCGGATCGCACGGCGTCTTCATCGTGAGCAAGGGAGGCGATCCGAGGACTGGGCATCAGACGCAGAAGCCCGTCGCCCTGATGGAGATCCTCGTCCGGCTGTTCTCGAACCCCGGCGAGCTGATCGTCGATCCGTTCGCCGGCTCGGGCACGACGGGCGTGGCGGCAGTTCGGATGGGCCGCCGTTTCATCGGGTGGGAGATGAACCCGGCCTATGTCGCCGTGGGTCGGAAGCGGTTGGCGGTGGCCCGGGAGCAACTCGAGATGAGGTTTTGAACTTGAGGACGGATCCGATTCCTACGTCCGCCGGACGACACCAGGTCAGCGCGCCGTCTGCGGTCGTCGATCGCCACGCGCCTTGCGGACGTACAGCGCCAGCGCATCGGCCGTAGGCGTTAACTCGAGAGACTTCGGATCGATCGGTTCAGGAAGAACGCAGAGCCTCATTTCTCGACGCTTGCGCCAGGTGGCGCCCCAGATGACACAAGTCCGCTCGGTGGCCTGGACATCGACCTCGGTCGGCCCATGACCACCGAGCTCGAAGACAACGGTGTACGACTCGCCGTCCTCGTCGGCATCCACCGGAACCGCGAACGACGCCGGATCCGCGACCGAGTAGCTTGCGACCCTCAGAAACGCAGCGAAGTCCTCCCGCGACGAGGCCCAGATGGACCTCGCGGTGACGAGGGCGGCTTTTCCCTTCGGTTCCATGTCGAGGGCGGCGTGAATCGGCTCACAGAGCCGCGCCGGACAGGCCTAGTGGAAGGAGTACCCGCGAACCTCGACTTCGCGATCGAACTCCCGAAGCACAGGCGCCAGATCCTCGGCGGCTGCTCGCAGGCGAGAGACGTCCGCGGGAGAATCGAGAACCGCTTCCGCGCCAAGGCGGGAAGCTTCTTCGCGCGTCTCGCCGGCCATTCCCGCGATGACGACGACCGGAAGACTCCTGTCCGCGGCGCGGAGCGCCTCGAGCAATGTCATCGCTTCCGAGGGACGGCGCGAGGCATCCAGGACGACCAGCTCCAACGGATCACGGACGAGCTTCCTTCCAATCTGGGGATCGCTCGCTGCCGTCTGGTCGAGGCGGAGTGTCCTCACCTCGTAGCCGGCGGCGCCCAAGTCATGCGACGCGGCAAAGGTCGCTGATGCGTCATCACCCACGAGTAGGACGGCGGGCCCGGAAGACACGCGTGGAAGATGGTTCAAACGGCCATGACGAAACTGGTTAGACGTAGCTCTCCGCATGATGGACCTCCCTTTGTGGTTTTTCGGCGCGCCTCGACTGGATGTCAGACGGCGCGCGCAGGAGGCCCAATCGGCGGATAGGGAAGACGTCTCCCTGACAGGGCGGTGGCTGGAAATGCGAGGTGGGCGACAGAGCGGGGCATCGATGTCCTCCAAAGAGAACCGCGAAGACCTGGGCGCAGTGGCCGGCCTATGTTCGTCTTTCCGGTACGTGAACCAATGGGTCTGAGGATCTATTCCCGCAAGAGGACGCGGGGGCCCTGGACCTACGGAGCCGACGGCAGAGTGGCCGTCACGCGCATTCCAGCCCCCTGGTCGCTCGTGACCTCGATGGTGCCGCCGTGCGCCTGCGCGACCTTGCGCGCGAGCCAAAGTCCAAGCCCGACGCCCTGATGCGTCCCCTCGAACCGAGTGAACGGCTGGAAGATCCGCTCCTGGTCCTGTGGGCGCACCCCAGGGCCATGGTCTATGACCACCACACGCGCGGCGTCCTGGTGCCGATCGAGCTCGACCTCGATCGGCTGGCCGGCGCCGTACTTGATCGCGTTGGAGACCAGCGTCGTGAGCAGCTCCTCAACGCGGACGCGGTCCCAGGATCCCAGCATTTGGGCCGGCGCACGGACGTCGATCGGAATCGCCTTCCCCAACGCGTCGCTTCTGAATCGCTCGCAGACTTCTAGAAGGAGAGGCGCCAGATCGAACGCCTCGGGTTTCAGCACGAGGGTCCCCGCCGCGAAACGCGAGTAGTCGAGGAGCTGCTCGACGAGCACGGACAATCGATCGACGTTCCTCTCCGCTCGGTCGATCCGCGATGCCAGCTCGGCTGGCGGCACACCCCGGGTCAGAGCCCGCCTGAGTCCTTGAAAACCAAGCTTCATCGGGGTCAGTGGCGTCCGAAGCTCGTGCGACGCGATGCCAATCCAGTCCTCCCTGGCGCGCACCGCATCCCGCGCCTCCTGGTACAGCTGGGCGTTCGCCACCGCGACGGCCGTGAAGCCCGCGAGAGCTTCCAGGAGCAAGCGCTCGCGGTCGTCGGCCTCATGGTGCGTCGCCCAGTACGAGCCGATGGCGCCGATCGGGTCTTCGGTCCGGATCGGAACCATCAGCAGGCTCTTCACGAACGTCGGCCTGTACGCTTCGACCGGCACGCGCGAATCGGCATAGATGTCCGGGATGACGACGGTCTCCTTGTGGGCGATGGCCCACCCGGAGATGCACTCCCTCGCCGGGAACCGGCGGCCCTTCCACAGGGGGCCGATCGCGTCCTCGTCCGCGTAGTAGACCTGTTCACCCTCGCGCAGGACGAACGTGACGCCGTCCGCGTGCATGAGATCGCGGGCGCGCTTCCGGACCACGGCCATCACGCCTTCGAGTGACCGGAGCTGCGAAAGCTCGTGCGCAGCGGCACTCAGCCGGGCGACGTCATCCGGCGGGAGCCGCCACCAAAGAGTCTGCCGTTCGGCGCCTGACGTAACCTCCATCAGCGCCTGGATATTTTAATCGTCAGTCGGATGACTACAAGACGGTCCGGAGATCGATGTGGCCGAGGCGCGTCAGTGTATGCCGCGTCTTCGGGCTTCGAGGAAGCTGTCCGGTTAGGAGGCGAGGCGCTTCATGAGGCGGCCGATCGCGGGAACCAGCTGGGACAGCAACTTGCCGCCCACCGCGAAGTCCGTCGGCGGGTAGGGGTGGAACCGGATGTTCACGTGGTCCAGGTGGTTCTGCATCCCAAACAGGCCAGCGAGCATCGGGGTCAGCTCCGACGCCAGGCGGCGCTGTTGGCGCGGCGTCATTCCCCAGTCGCTGAACTCCATGGTGATGTCCTGCTCTGCGCGGTCGCGCATGAGCTTGCCGCCGATGGCCATCGAAGTCGGATCGTAGGGGGTGAAGTGAACCGTGCAGCGCTCGCGCAGATCCGCGGGGGTGGGACCCCGTCCGGCGGGCGGCGCCATCAGACGAACGACGGTCTCGGTCAACTCGCGGGCGATCTCCTCGCGCCGGGGGACCGGAACTTCCGGGGTGGTCAGCTTCATGTACGGCATCCCTCTATCCTGGCCATTCCTCCACTTGAAGGCGTGGGCCGGGGTATCAGGACGAGCTAACTGGATATGCGAAGGTTATCGAACGCGCTCAAGGCTTCTTCGCATTGACCGCACCCGTTCGGCGCGGTGTCGCGGTTCACGCGAACCCTGCTGCGGCGCCAGCGAAGGTACTGCAGCGGCGCCTCGCGTCCTACGATCCCTTGCGGTCTAAACGCTCTTTCGCTTCCTTGCCCGCGGCGCCTTTGCCGGCATCGTTCGGGCCTGGCCCCGGGACCCGCTCGATCTTCGTGCCATGGCTATCACGGTCCGCCGGGCGCTCCTGGTTTGGGGAGCGGTTGCCCGGGGCAGTCTTCTTCGGTGTCTCCATACCTGACAACGTAGGCACGGAGCGAAGCTGGGACGCGCTTGAAACGCCAGCCTAAAGCGGGGCAGCTTCGCCGGTTTCGCCCGGGATCGAAGCACGCGGTTCTCCGGCCTCCAGAAGCTCCTCTTGCTCCGCCACCATCTCCTGCTCGAGGGCGTCCAATTCGGCCGCGCTGAGGATCTTCTTCACCTTCGGAAAGAGGTCGCTCTCCTCTTCTCCGACGTGGTGCTCGACCTCTTCCTTGAGCACCTTCACCTTCGCGTCGAAGGTCTCATCCTCGGCGTCAATCTTCATGAGGTCCGCCAGCGTCCGCTTGATCGTGACGTGCTCCTCCAGCGACTCGAGCAGGATGTCCTCGGTGCGCTTCGCCTTTACGCCTGGGTAGAAGTGGTGCTCTTCGATCGCGGCATGGATGGCGAGCTTGTCCGCGATCTGCTCGAACAGCTGCGTCTTCTTCTCGCTGTCGCTGGCCTTCTCGATCTGGCTGAAGAGCTTCTCGACTTCACGGTGCTGAGATTCGAGGAGATCAATGGCGCTCATGGGTGTCCTCCGACGTAGGTCGATGCCTCATGAGGAACGTACGTACGTCGCCGCATGGCGCAAGCACCTCGTCGTCCTCACCCACGCATCAAAGCGGCCAGCGCCGTGTAGCCCCACCAGCTGCCGAGGCCCATCGAGAAGGCGCCTGTGACGAGCGCGAGTGCCCGAGTAGTCCGTGCGCTTTGTCCCAGGCGTCCCAGCTGCCACCCGGCAATCCCCGTAAGAAACGCCATCCCCACCACGGATCCCAGGCCGAACAGCGCCATGTACAGCAGCCTCGACCCGATCGTTGGCAGCTCCGCCATCACGATGGCCGTCAGGGCGCCACTTCCCGCCAGGCCGTGGACCAATCCGACAAGGAGCGGGCGCCATGCCAGCGTCCAATGGCCAAGGTGGACGTGGCGCTGGGGGCCGGGGATGGGTATGCGCGCCGATAAGGTGTCGGTGATGAGTGACCGGCCCTGTTTTTCCGTGCGCCGACGCTCTGCGAACCGCCCGAACGCCCAGGACCACCAACATGACCGCCACGAGGGTTTCGAATACATTCGCCAGCGATTCGGAAAGCCGAGCCTGCAACCCGGCGAGCACGCAGCCGACCACGAAAAGTGAAGTCGAATGACCGATCCCCCAGCTGGCGCCCAGGATCGCCGCCGAACGTCGACCGCGCGTCTCGATGAGGGTCGACACAGCGGCCAGGTGGTCAGGCTCGAACGCGTGTCGCATTCCAAGGAGCAGGCCCAGGAGAAGGCCTGCCATTAGAGAGGCCAAATCGAAGCTCCGTGATTGGTGGCGACGCCCATGGACGGTAATCGACGCGACGCGCACTGAGGCATAACACGTATGTGTACGATCGTGCTACGGCGCGTTCCGCGGAAGATAGCCGCCCCGCGGGCGGCAAGGTTGCCGCCCGATCGGTCAGGGCGGGGCAGTGGCTCCAGTGGTGGCTTGGGCGGCAGGCTTGCTGGCGTTGACCACCGACATCAGGGGTTGACTCGCTTCTGAGCGAGCGGTGTTCCAGGCTGCGAGGGCGGCATTGCAGGCGATGACCTCGTCCGCGGGAGACGGCTGGTTCAGAGCCAAGCTCGCCTGCGCCGCCAGCGTGCCGTGGTCCTTCGCCCTGGTGAACAACCCGTTCGCGATGTAGCCGAGGACGGCGCCGGCGGCGGGGATGGTGAGACTCAGAATCTTCTCCCGTCTCGAAGGCGACTCCGTCTCGGTTGCGATGATGATCGGGCCCGTCGCGATGGCGCCCGCCGCTGCCACGCCGAACACCCATCCCCAGCTCGAAGATCGGCGGGCGTAACGGCGCGCGTTCAACTCCATCGATCGGCAGTAGAGCGCCGCCGATGCCGCGTCGACGGTCGGCGGCACCGGAGGAGCGATTCCATGTCGCCCTTCGAGTCCGAGGCTCTCCGCGTCCAGCCCCGGGGGCGGCGTGGGATCCGCGGCCCTGGAGCGAGGACCCCCGAGCAGCATCGTGACCGTGGTGACGGCCGCGAGAATGCTGGCCTTCCGTCCGAACCGAACCGTCACGACGTCGCTCCCGATTGCGGGAGGGGTGGGCATGAGTGGCTCCTATCGTTTGGCCGTCGTCCGCTTCTCCTCGTCGGCGACCTCCGCCCCGACGATCTCGGTGAACGTCTCGAGCTGCGCTGGCGTCAGGACGAACTTGAAGGCCTCGAGCTGCTCGGCCTTCAGGGTCCCGACCAGCGCTCGCAGGCCGACCAGGGCCGGCGAGGTCTTCTCGGGTAGCACCGCTCTGCCGGCGAGCTTGTTCACGGCCGTCGGGGCGAGCTGCAGGAAGGTCCCCAGCACCTCGCGCATGGCCTCGGCCTTCTGGTCGGCGGCGCGGTTCTCGAGCTGGCGGCGGTGGTGGTCGCTGACCAGCTGTTCTGCCGCCACCACCGTCTCCCAGTGGTGCTCCTCGAGGTGGGCGATTCGCTCGTCCTTCTCTCGGAGCATCCGGGTCGGTGAGCTTTCCTTTGTGCGCTTGGACGTCGCCGTCGATGCGGCGCACGTAGGCGTCCACCGAATCGATCTCCTGCTTGATCGCCGACGGCGAGAGCACCGAGAAGAGGCGCCCAACCTCAGTCGCTCCGCTCTCGTAGAAGCTCATGCCCGCTTCCTCCGCGCGGCGAGGGCGAGGACCCCTGCCAGGACGAGCCCGCCCGCCACGGCGCTGCCCGCGCCACCCAGGGGAGTCTTCGTGACCGTCGCCGTGGGAAGCGGCGCGATGATGGGAGGCGCGAGGACCGGGACCGGCGCCGCTGCGGCCACCGCGGCGACCTTCGCTTTGGGACGCTTGGGACGCTTCGAAGCCGCGCGAAAGGCGCGCGCCCATCCGGCGAACGTCTTCTGCTGCGCCGTCAGCGTATCCGCGGAGGGCTGCTTACCCGCGTCGACGTCGCGACGGATGAGGATCCAGGCGTCGCGGTCATGGAGGTACGCCGTCCGGACCTTCGGCCCCAACTTCGGCCACAGGTGCGCCGCGACGGCGTCGTCGGCTTTCACCTGGCGGTCGACTTCGGCCACCGTCGTCATCCCAGTCCCTTCCGCCCGAAGTGCGCGAGACCGAGCGCGCCCAGCGCCGCGACGACCACCGGTCCGACCGCGCCCGATCGACCGGCGACGACCGGCGCCTTCTGACTGCCGAGGTACAGGTCCGCCACCGCCTTCGCGTAGGCGATCCGGTCCGGCCGCGACACGAACCGCGATACGTGCGGCAAGCTCGCCGCGACCCTCGCCACCGAGTCGACGGTGACGTCGTCCGGCTTGGCGCCGGCCGCTTCGAGCTCGGTCACCGCGAGCCCGACCCCGCCGTGGTCGCTGTACCCGGCGTTCCAGCCAAGGGCGACCAGCTCGGCGTAGCGCCGCGAACCCCCGTCCGGCCGCATCGTCGGGTGCCGGCCGTAGACCTGGACGATCCGGTTCAAAAGCGCGGCGCCGATGCGGACGTTGATCTCGGGGTCGAAGAGCTGTTCCCGCGACACCGGCGCGTCGGGATGCGCCGAGTTCCAGTCCTGGCGGACGATCTCGGTGATCTGCAGAAGACCGGCCGCGTGACTGGCGGGGTTCTCCTTCTGGGAGTTGCCACCCGACTCGCCATGGATCAGCGCTCGGATGAACGCCCTCGGCACCCGTCCGGCGTACTGCTCGATCACCGGGTCCCCAGGCGGCGGAGATCATGATCGTCGCCATCAAATCCCCAGCTCGAAGACGCCCCGGACGCCGTTCTCGAGGGCGTCGGCGCCGATGTTGGTCAGGACGACCGCCGTGATATCGGGCGCCAGATCGGTAAGCGGCGAAGGAGTCCCGGCCGCGACCTCGATGGAATAGAGAGGGGTCGCCGCCGCCGGATCGCTGAAGAAGTCGAGCCGCAAGGCGCGCGCCGCCTCATCGCCGCCCAGCACCCGCAGCGCCTTGGCGAACGGTGGGACCTCGAAGCTGGTCGTACCGTTCGGCGGGATCGAATCGGCGACGAAGCGCGTGCGGGTCAGCTTCGTCTGGCGCGCTCCGCTGCCGACAGACGCGAACGCACCCACGCGGATGGGCTGAGGAGATTCGGTGGCGCCGAAGTTCCCTTCGTACTCGGCCGTGATGCGGATAGAGCTCGCCGGCAGCGTGAACACCACGCCCCCGATCCCGAAGTCGATCTCGGCCTCGGCCTCCGCTTCGCCGGCTCCCCACTGGACGAAGGCCACGCAGGAGACCGGATTAGGCGCTCCCCCGGAGACAGCGGGCGGTCCGACCAGGGTGACGCAGATGACGTGAGCGATCTCGTCCTTCCACTGGAGATCGAGGAGATCCTGCGAGCTGCCGACCGCCAGCTCGACGATCCGGCCAGCGTTCCTTTCGAAGCGTGCGCCCATGTTCCGCTACGCGGCTCCTCGCGCCCAAGCGGGGAAGACCGCCGGATGGGTGGCAGCAGGCGCCGGGTGGTGCGGCGCCTGCTGTTGCCGCTGTTGCTTCCGCGCCTCCGCGATCGCCGCCTGGGCGACCATCGCGCCCGGGTGACCCTGCGCGGCCGCCTTGGCGATCGTCTGGACGTGCTTCGCGGCCTTCGGATTCTGTTGGGCGCGCTTGAGCAGCGCCGCCGCGCCCATTACGTGGCGGAACTGCGGTCGCGGGCTGCCGCTCGTGTCGTCGTTCATGGGTCCCTCCTGATCTGCTGGGGTGCTGTCGCTGTCGGGCGGCGCCTGAGAGGCCGATTGGTCACTCGGGCCCTGGTCTTGCGGCGCCGCTGCGGCCGGCGCAGGCCCGCCGTGCTTCTTGCGCGGGCGATAGGATCTCGTCGGCGCCGAGGATCTCGTCGCCGAGGTCCAGGGCGGCAAGGTCGATTTCGACCGCTGCATCGCGACGCCCGACATGATGCCGCTGGTCGGCCGTCTCGGCAAGGTGCTCGGGCCCCGCGGCCTGATGCCGAACCCGAAGGTCGGCACGGTCACCCCGGACGTCGCCACGGCCGTCAAGAACGCCAAGGCCGGCCAGGTCCAGTTCCGCGTCGACAAGGCGGGCATCATCCACGGCACCAT
>DASZVW010000141.1:0-8471 GCA_035546895.1 Polyangia bacterium | reverse complement strand
GCGGCGGCTCCGAAGCGCCACCCGCGCCTGATCGCTGGGGCCGTTCGTTGGGCCGGTGCTGGCCGCACTGGCGGCGGGCTGCGGCGGGCACCTGAACGGCGCCGCCGGCGTCGCTTTGGGCCACCGGGAGGGGCTCGAAGCAAGGCGGTCGATCTCCTCCTTGAGGTATCCAGGCACGAAGTGCCCGTACCTCCCCCTCTCCGTCCCGATGAAACCGTGAGCGATCCCGCGCAGCGTGTCCGACTTGGCTCAGGGCAGATCATCAAAGAGATACGTTAGGTCTGCCCAGATCCGGAGAGCGCGGTTCACCATGTCACTGCCTCCGTCGAGCTCGGCCTGCACGAGAGCCAGCGCCCGCCGGACAATCTCGAGCTGCTCGTCGCGGAGTAGGCCGCCTTGCTCTATCAGAACGAGACCAGGATGCACTTCGACCGCTCGCGCAAGCTTCGCGAAGTCGCCCACGTTCGAGGTGACGAGGATGCGATCCTCCTTGTACGCGCACGCGAGCACGACCGCATCGCTCGCTTCGAGCAGCGCGCGATCACGAACGTGGACGACGTCGAATCCTTCCGCTCGCAGACGAACCGCGGTCTGCGGCGAGAGGTTTTCATCGAGTAGGAGCTTTGGCGGATTCACGCGGTCGGCCCACTCGGGGATAGGCGCGCACAAACCGCCGCGCGAATTCGATGTCCTCGGGCTTCAAGTAGGAATAGTCCTCTAGTAGTTCCCCAACGGCGCCGGCCAGCTCGGCGGCTTCGCCGATCCGGCGTACTGAGAGACGACTCCCACGAAACACCGGCTCGCCACCCAGGACCGCTGGGTCGCTCGAGACGCGTCGATCGCACCATCGGGAGAAGGAGAAGACCCGCTCCCAGACTTCTTCCACGAGGCTCCGCAGGTGGAGGGACACGCCGTGGACGAGCTCCAATTCTTTCGGGATGGACGAGACGGAAGAGTGGACGAGATGCTTGCGAATCGACGTCAGTAGAGAACGCCGCCATTCCACCGAGGGCTCTAGGTCATTCAGAGAGTGGACGACCCAGAGGTAGACCATTGCGTGGAAGTCGACCGGCGGAGAAGGCAAGAGACCGTGCTCGATCTCCTTTCGAACGCGCCGCTCCGGCACTTCCAGCAAGGCCGAGACCTCGGCTGGCGAGAGCGAGATGGACGACAACTCCTTCTCCGAAACGCGCAGCATCAAGAAATCCTTCCCTGGATAGGAAATAGTTTAGCCTACCCAGCGCCGACCTCCAAGCGACTCCCCCGTTGCGCTGCCCAGGCGCGGCTCATCCTTCCCGATCGGTGCTCGCCATAAGCTCTTGCTCGATCTGGCAGGTCCGGAAACGGACCTCACCCCGAAAGCGGCGGTCTACTACTTTCACATGGATGCACGCGGAGAAAGAGGCTCTTCCGAAGTGCAGCGCGACACGAGGCGTTGGCTCGTCCGGTTCCTCGCCGCCGAACCGGCGTTAGTCGACGCTGATCTCGATCTGGCAGGTCGCGCTGCAGCCGTCGTTGGAGACGGTGTTGCCGTCGTCGCAGGTCTCGCCCCACAAGCCGTCGACGCGCCCGTCGCCACAGCGAGGAACGGTCTGGCAGCCCGGCCCGCAGCCGGGCTGGCCGTACGTCGAGAGGTTGCGGCCGTCGTCGCATTGCTCGATTCCCGGCTCGACCATCCCGTCCCCGCAGTATGGGCCGAGGCCATGGCAGCCGGGCATGCACCCGCCGTAGCGTCCGTCGTTGATTCCGTCGTCGCAGACCTCGTCGCCGTTCACGATGCCGTCGCCGCAGCGGGGCGTGCAGACGGTCGTCTTGCGAACGAACGAGCCCAGCGTGAGCTTGTACGACGACCCGCACACGTGGCGTTCCGCCTGGAACACGGCGATCTCGTAGATGCCCTGGGTCTCGAGGCCGAACTTCGCCGCGGCCGTGGCGTCGAGCGTGATGCTCCCGGGCGAGGCGCCGTGCGTGCCGCCCAGCTCGACCGCGAGCTGTCCGTTGACGAAGACCCAGACGTCGTCGTCACCGAAGAACTGCAGGGTCTCGCCGCCCGCGTACTCGAACCAGTAGCGGACCTCGCTGGTGAAGCTGTAGTTGTGCGGCAGATGGTCGGAGTCGCAGGTGCCGAGGTTCGTCTCCGGGCCGTTGGGCGGGGTGGCCCAGCCGCGCCCATCGAGCGGGAAGAAGGGCGGCGTGAGCCAGGCGGAGAGGGTATCGCTCCACTGCTCCGAGCGGTCATAGAGGAACGTCCCGTCGGCCTGGCGCGCGAGCGTCATCGTGTCCAGGACGGGCATGCCGCGCGGGGAGTCGTGATACCACTGGGCGAAGTCGGCCGCGGTGGTCAGGAACGCGTTCTGCGGAGGCGAGCTCGCCATCACCGGCTTCCGATCCGCGCCGAGCACCGCCTGGACCATCCCGGTGACCACGGCGCCCGAGACGCCGGCGCCAAAGTTGGGATGGCCGTTCGGCATCTCCTGGCTCATGAAGTCGCGGTAGATGACCGGGACGACGAGGCTCCCGGTGTCGGCGTCGCTGACGTCATGGCAGTCCCAGTCGGGCTCGAGCGTGCAGGCCGCCGAGCAGCCATCGCCCGACACCTGATTTCCGTCGTCGCACTGTTCGCTCGGCAGCTTGAGCCCGTCGCCGCACGAGGAGGTACAGCCGCTGGTTCCCACGCAGACCGGTTCGGCGCGGCACTCGGCGTCGCAGCCGTCACCGCCGGAGGTATTTCCGTCGTCGCAGCCTTCGCTCCCCTCCTTTACGCCGTCGCCGCAGACGGTCTCGTGACAAGGCTGGCCGGCCGTCGGGCAGGCGTAGCCCGGCTCGATCCGGCAGGTGGCGCCGCAGCCGTCGCCGGGCGTCGTGTTGCCGTCGTCGCACTGCTCGAAGCCCAGCTTCAGGCCGTCGCCGCAGCGGGGGACGCAGCGCGCGCCCGCCTGGGGACAGGTCCAGCCCGCTTCGACCTGACAGTTGGCGTCGCAGCCGTCGCCGGCGGTCGTGTTGTGATCGTCGCAGGTCTCTGCGCCGGCGATCATCCCGTCGCCGCAGACGACGGTATAGACGCAGGAGCTCCCCGGCTTGGGGCAGATCCAGTCCGTCTCGGTCTTGCAACCCGGCGAGCAGCCGTCACCGCCGACCTGGTTGCCGTCGTCGCACGACTCCGTGGATGGGTCGAGGATCCCGTCCCCGCAGCGGTTCTTCCCGCAAGCGCCGGCGGCTCCATCGCACGCGCCCCCCACGCCCCCTGACGACGAGCCCCCGTCGACGCCGGTCCGGCCACCTCGGCCGCCCGACGAGGCCCCGCCGTCGATGGTGCTCAGCCCACCGTGGCCGCCACTTCCGCTCGGGGTTCGCTCCGACACGCCCGCGCAGCCACAGACGGCCAAACAGACGACCGAGAGGACCAGGGAGGTGAAGAAGACGGCCGGCCGCAGACCTCTGAGCGGACAAACCTTCACAGGTTGCCCGCTCACGGCAGAGAATATTGCGAAAAGAACTGCCACATCGGCGGACTCGCCTTGAACGCCTGAAACATCATGTTGTTGGGATCGAGATAACAATTGTCCGGCCAGCAATGTGGCATGCCGGTGACCGCGCAGAACTCCACCTCCACGCCCTGGTCACAGCCCTGATACACGGTGCACAAGGTCGAGCCCTGGTTGTAGACCGTCACGGGCGTGGTGTTGCAATTGTCGCGTTTTGCCCAGGCGAGGGCGTTCGCGCCGTTGTCCCAGCCCACGGTCATGTCGGCGGTGCCGAGCACATAAAAGATGGGGAGTGGGCGCGCCGGCGCCGAGCATCCTTCTCCGCCGGCCACGCCGCCCACCGCCGCGAAGACGTCGGCGAAGTGACAGCCCATGTACTGAGACATGAGCGATCCGTTCGAGATGCCCGTGACGTACACGCGCTTCTGGTCGATACACGCGTGACTCTCGACTTCCGTGACGACATCGCTGAGGAAGCCGACGTCGTCGTCCGCCGTGGTGCAACCGGGAAGGACGGTCGTGCCAACCTTCCAACAGTCCAGCGCCGCCGGATAAACAATGATGAACCCGTTCTGCTCGGACACCGCATCCATTTGCGACCAGCTTTCAACGAGGGCCGGCGTGTTGTGGGCGCCGTGGATGACCATCATGAGCGGTACGGCGGACGTTCCCTGGTAACTCTTGGGGACATAGACCACGTACTGGCGGGCCACGCCGTCCCACTGCGTATTGATCGTCTGCCTGCCCGGAGCCCATCCGTTGCTCGGGCACGTCGTGACGGTCGTGCCACCCGCGCCGCCGGTCCCCCCGCCGGCGGCGCCGCCAGTCGCGCTGGCTCCGGCCGAGCCGCCGAGGTTGCCGGTGCCGCCCGTCGCAGCTCCTCCCGCGCCCGAGTGTCCACCGACGGTTGCCCCGCCGGACCCGACGACCCCGCCGTTCGCCCCGCCGCCTGTCCCCGACCGTCCACCCGGGGCCGTCCCGCCCGAGCCTGTGGTCCCGCCGGTCGCCCCTCCGCCGGCGCCGGTACTGCCACCGGTGCTGGCACCGCCTCCGCCAGCGCCGGTCGTGTTCGAGCCACCCGTGCACGACGTGGCCCATACGACCGCGACGGCCACCATCAACACGCGCTTTGCATCGGTCATCGGCGTCACTCTCCTTGGTGAGGCTGCATTCGAGCTCCCGAGCGCGTCACAGCGAATCGAAGCTGGGCGTCTTGATCACCCCCGAAAACGCGGCGTCGGCGCAGATCTGACAGTTACTCCCCACGAAGGTGTCGTGGCCGGCCTGGTCCCCCATGAAGCGCCAGCGCATCCACGCGATGTAGGCCTGCTGGGCCTTCGCTTGCCCGGCGACCTGGTTGTGGTCGATGCCGGCGAGGGCCGCGCCGAACGCCGGCTGGGTCGAGCCGGTCACCGCCGCGCTGATTGCAGTCCACGGGAAGGTGGTATCGGCGTCGCCGCCGATCACGCCCCAGGGGGCCTTCAGGTTCTTCACGCCGCCGTTCGAGGCAAACAGAAACGTCGAGGTGACGCGTGCATCCGCGCCGACGGTGATGGCGCCGATGCCTCCCAGCGAATAGCCCGTGGCGCCGATCTTCGTGGTGTCGATCTTTCCGCAGTCGCCGCTGGACGGATCGTTGGCCAGGCTGAGCACGTAGTCGATGGCCTTGGTCATCTCGTCAGCGGTCACTTGGGTCTGCTCCGGGGCGACCACCACGAATCCGTACGTCGCCACGCGCGCGAGAAAGCTCTGCCAGATGTCGACGGTGTTCGTGGAACCGTTCCCCCACACGAGGAGGGGATGCCGGACTCCCCCTTGACCGTACTTGGCGGCGGCGGGCCGGAAGATCGCCACCGTGTTCGCCGCGCCGGTGGAATCGGTCCCCAGCGTCGCGTCACCCGTGCTCCGGGTGATGAGCGCCGGACCAAACCCGCCGTCGTTCGCGGTGTAGCTGGTCAGAGCCGGAAACGCAGCGCCGGTCCCCGACGGGCACGTTCCGGTCGACCCAGCGTCCGCTGTCCCGCCGCCGCCGCTCCCGCCGGTAGCCGTTCCGCTGTTTCCCGCGGCTCCCGTCGTTCCACCGCTGCCGCTCGCTCCGCCCGTACCGCCCGGCGAACCGCCCGCCCCGGGCGTCGTCGACGAATTGCCGGACGAGCAGCCGGCCGCGCCCAGGATCCCGACGAGCAGACAACGATTGAGCAACCGAACGTTCGTCATGTTGGCCCTCCGGCGCGCTTGGGGGGCGCCGAGGCGCGACGCGGCGCAGGTGGTCGCCTGACCAGCTCCCTACGTACATGAGTTACGCGGGCGCCGATTCGGGTCTCGAGCTCGTTCGAATTCCGTAAATAGCCCCGGTCAGCGCGCTCGCACACCAGCCCGTCGCCGCGTCGCCGCCGGCCAGGCAGATCCCCACGTTTTTGAGAAGGATCGGGGGGAGCATTCCGGGTCTTTCGACGAAGGAAAAACCTCACCGTGTCGTTTCTGAGCCCTCCGCGGGAGATCCGGTCACTCTCCGAACGCGTGTCGTGACGCCTTCGTGAACGCGCTCGTCCGTATTCTGGCTCTGGCCTGCTTCGCCCTGGGCGGTACGCCCGCCCAGGCGTCGGATCGTCTGCTGTCCGCCGACCTGCGCCAGGTCAAGGGTCCGCTCGACACGAAGTTCAAGGCCTGCGTGGGGGCGGGCCGCGCCGCCGAGGGGCTGCGCGCCGATTGGCAGCGCCAGCTCGCCTACGTCCACGAGCCGTGCGGGTTCACCTACCTGCGGATGCACGGGCTGCTGGGCGATGACATGGGCGTCTACCGCGAGGACAAGAACGGACGTCCCGAATACAACTGGCAGTACATCGACGAGGTCTACGACTTCCTGCTGCGCATCCACATGAAGCCGTTCGTCGAGCTCGGCTTCACCCCCGGCGCGCTCGCCAGCGGCAGCAAGACGATCTTCTGGTGGAAGGGGAACGTCACCAAACCGAAGGACCCGCGGAAGTGGGAGGGCCTCATCCGGGCGCTGGTCGCGCATTTCAAGGAGCGCTATGGGGACGCCGAGGTGCGCACCTGGTACTTCGAGGTGTGGAACGAGCCGAACCTGGACGGCTTCTTCGCCGGCACCCAGCAGGACTACTTCGAGCTCTACGCCATCACCGCGCGCGCCATCAAGAGCGTGTCATCCGGCTACCGCGTGGGAGGACCGGCCACGGCCGGCTGCGCGTGGATCCCCGAGTTCATCGCGTACTGCGCCGCCAACCACGTCCCCGTCGATTTCGTCTCCAGCCACGACTATGCGGTCGACGTCGGCCACCTCGACGAGAATGGAGGCGCCGGCACCGTCCTCTCACACGACCCGCGCAGCATCTTCGGCAACGTCCTGCGAATGCGCGAACAGATCGCCGCATCGCCACGCCCGGACCTGGAGCTGCACCTCACGGAGTGGAGCGCCTCCTATACCCCCGCCGACCCGATCCACGACAGCTACCACAGCGCGGCGTTCATCCTCGACAAGCTGAAGAAGGCCGGCCGCGCCGCCAGCTCGATGTCCTACTGGGTCTTCACCGACATCTTCGAGGAGGCCGGGCCTCGGTTCACGCCCTTCCACGGAGGCTTCGGCCTGCTGAACTATCAGGACCTCCGCAAGCCGGCGTTCTTCGCGTTCCAGTTCTTGAATCGCCTCGGCCCGAGAGAAGTCGCATCCACGGATCCCGCCGCCATCGTCACGACCGATGCTCACGACGGCGTCCAGGTCCTCGCCTGGGACTTCACCGTCACGAACCCCCTCACGGAGAACGATCAGACCTTCTACAAGCGCGACCTTCCCGCGGCGAAGAAGGGCCGCCTGGTGGTCGACCTCACGCACGTGCCCCCCGGCCGCTACACGCAGACGGTGTATCAGGTCGGCTATCGGGCCAACGACGCCTATTCCGCGTACCGGGACTTGGGATCACCGGGTCAACTGACGCGTGCCCAGGTGGCCAAGATCGATGCCGCCAGCGATGGGAGGCCGCTCGAGCGGATCACCACCACGATCGGAGCGGACGGCGCCTTTCATCGTGAGCTGCCCCTGCGGGAGAACGACGTGTTCCTCATCCTTCTCGAGAAGCAGAGATAGGCAGCCCGCGAGGCGACCGCCTACTCGGATGGTGGCATCGTCCCGGCCGGCGCCCCGAACCAGGTGGTGAGGGCCTCGCGGAGGCCCTGGTCCGTCCCCTCGCCGACCCAGGCGACGTGGCCGTCGGGCCGGATCAGGACGGCCGCGGGCGCCGCCACCGCGCCGAACACCGGCAGCTCCCAGGCGCCGGCGTAGCGCGCGGCGACCAGCCGGACGCGGTCCGCCCAGGGCGCGATGTCGAAGGCGCCGGGCGCGCCGAGGTTGAGCAGCAGCGGGCGGGCCTCGTGCAGCAGGGCGAACACGCGCCGCGGGCCGGCGGCGGTGACGACCTCCAGATCGGGCACGCGCCGCCCGAGCAGCGGGTGGCCCGGACCGAGGTCGTAGTGGACGTCGAGGCCCGACATCATGGCGGCGTACCGCTTGCGGGGCTCGTCCATCTGCAGGAGCTCGGCGACGGTCTCGCGGACGGCGTCCATGCGCGCATCGCCGCGGCTGAGCGCGGTCTGCGCCATGGTGGTGCGGAGGACGCGGGCGGCGACGGGGTGGCGCTCGGCGTGGTAGCTGTCGAGGAGGCTCTCGGGCGAGGTCCCGCGCACCACCTGGGCCAGCTTCCACCCCAGGTTGACGGCGTCCTGGACGCCGATGTTGAGCCCCTGCCCGCCGTTTGGCGCGTGCACGTGCGCGGCGTCGCCGGCCAGGAGCACGCGACCGGCCCGGTAGGACGCCGCCTGCCGGGTCATGTCGGTGAACCGGGAGAGCCAGGTGGCGCCGCGCAGCCCGTAGTCCGTCCCGTAGAGCGCGACGATCGCGGCGCGGAGCTCCTCCAGCGTGGGTGGCGGCTCGTCGCCCCGGGCGACGCGCGCCTCGCGGAGCACGACGCTCAC
>DASZVW010000140.1:0-7664 GCA_035546895.1 Polyangia bacterium | reverse complement strand
GAGGAGATGCCGGAGGTCGACCACTTCATCGGCACCGACGAGGTCGGCGCCATCGCCAAGGCGATCGCCGGCGCCACCACCCGCCTGAGCGTCGTCGACACGCCCGCCTACCTCTACGACGACGCGGCGCCGCGCCGCCGCTCGCAGGCGCCGCACAGCGCCTATCTGAAGATCGCCGAGGGGTGCGATCGCCCCTGCGCCTTCTGCATCATCCCCAAGCTGCGCGGCCCGCAGCGGAGCCGCACGCCGGAGTCGGTGGTGCGCGAGGCGCGCGAGCTGGTCGCCGGCGGCACGCGCGAGATCTGCCTGGTCGCCCAGGATCTGACCACGTACGGGACGGATCTGCCGAACGCCCAGGACCCCGAGGCGCCGCGGCTGGCGTCGCTGCTGCGCCAGCTCGGCGCCGTCGACGGCCTCGGCTGGATCCGCCTGCACTACGCCTACCCGACCGCCTGCAGCGACGAGCTGCTCGAGGCGATCGGCGGCGAGCCGCGGGTCGCCAGCTACCTCGACGTCCCCATCCAGCACCTCGACAGCGGCGTGCTCAAGGCCATGCGGCGCGGGTACGGCGAGCGCCAGGTGCGCGATCTGGTCGAGCGCTTCCGCGCCCGCGTCCCCAACGGGACCTTCCGCACCACCTTCATCGCCGGCCACCCGGGCGAGACCGACGAGGCCTTCCAGAAGCTGTGCGACTTCGTGCGCGAGGCCGAGCTCGACCACGTCGGCGTCTTCAATTTTTCGCGCGAAGAGGGGACCGTGGCGGCGCTGCTCCCCAAGCGCGTCCCCCAGAAAGAGGTCGACGCCCGCCGCCGCGAGCTGCTCCGCATCCAGCGCGAGATCTCCAAGAAGAAGCTGCGCGCCATGCGCGGCCGGACGCTGCGCGTGCTGGTGGAGGGCCCCTCCGACGAGTCGGAGTACCTCCTGATGGGGCGCCACGAGGGGCAGGCCCCCGAGATCGACGGCCAGGTCTACCTGTCACTGCCGCCCGACACGGCGCCGCCCGCCGCCGGGACCTTCGTCGACGCCCGGGTGACACACTCGGCGGAGTACGACCTGGCGGCCGAGCTGGTCGCTTAGACACCACGCGGCGCCAACGTGCACGCGGACTTACGCGGCCCTTGAGCCGCCTTCCGCCGGCAGCGTCACTTTCTAGGAGAGGGACGCCATGCCGACCGGCGCGAGAACCATAGTCAAACGTGACCCCAAGCACGTCAATCGGCGCCGCCATCCGCGCATCGCGGTGGGCTTGCCGGTCGAGGTCCACCTCGCGGGCCGCGAGTCGCCGCTGACCGTCGAGCTGACCGACATCGCCGCCGGCGGGGTTCGCTTCCGCGCCCCGTCGAACGACGTGAAGGTCGATCAGCGCGCCAAGTTCATGTTCATCGCCGAGGGTCGGGGCGCCTGCGCCGCCGAGGGCCGCATCATCCGCGTCGACGCCAACGGCGAGTTCATCGTGGTGCTCGACAAGACCAGCCCCGACTTCCGCGCCTTCGTCAGCTCGCTGGCTATCTAGTTTTGCGGCGGCGCCAATCGAGTTGGCGATCGCGAGCGCCAGGCGCCCAGTTCAATGGCCTTCGCGTGGCCCGCCGGATGCAACCGGACGCCCGGCGATGCGGGCTCTCACTCTTCTCCTGGTGATCGGGGCGGTTGGAGGCGCGTTCGGGTGCGAAGGCCCCCCGCTGACCGGCGCGCGGCCGCGCACCGGCCAGACGGACGCGGGCTGCTGCGCGAACAAGTACGACCTGCTGTTCGTCATCGACGACGGTCCGTCGATGGCGCCGTTGCAACAGAAGCTGGTGGCGCAGCTCCCGACGTTCATGCAGGTGCTGCAAACCCTCCCGGAGCCGCCCAGCTTGCACGTCGCCGTGGTCTCCGCCGACCTCGGCGCGCCGAGCGACGTTCCGGGCCAGATCGGGTGCAGCGCCAAGGGAGATGAAGGCGCGTTCCAGTTCGAGCCCCGGGGCGCCTGCACCGAGACCACGCTCGCGCCGGGGGCCACGTTCATCGTCGACGATCCGACGACCGGGACCACCAACTTCGGCCTGCCGGAAGCGACCGGGCTGCCCGGGGTGTTCCAGTGCATCGGGGCGCTCGGCGCCGGCGGCTGCGAATTCGGGCACCCGCTGGCGGCGGCCGCTCGCGCGCTGGGAGCCGACGGCCTCGGCCCGCCGCCGCCGGGCAACGAAGGGTTCCTGCGCGCGGACGCTCATCTCGGCATCATCTTCATCGGCAACGAGGACGACTGCTCGGCGCCGGCCGACACGACGATCTATTCGCTCAACGGCCGGCCGAACGGCCTCTCCAACCCCGACGGACCGTTGACTCGTTATCGGTGCGCCGGCGGCCCCCGCGGCGGTCACGCTTGCCGAGCTTCGTCCGGCGTGAGGTCGCTGATGGTTCCGCTGCTCGCGCCTCCCGCCGGCGCGCCAGGGACGGCGCTCGATCTGTTCGATTGCCAGGACAACGCGCAGCCGCCGAACGGGACCGGAACGAGCGCGCTCATCCCGGTGAGCAAGTTCGTCCGCGACATCCAAGCGCTCAAGCCGGACCCCACCAACCAGATCCTGGTCGCGGGCGTCATCGGCCCTCCCACCCCCTACGCGGTCGAGTGGGATCCGGCCCCGGACGGCCAGGGGACCATGGCGGAGGCCGAGGCCTGGCCTGCGCTCCAGCACGCCTGCGGCCCCCAGACCGCGGCCGATCCGGCGGTCAACCCGGGTTCTCCGCAGGTCACCACCGACGGGAGCTTCGGCGATCCGGGCGTCCGCGAGGCCCAGTTCCTCTCGGCGTTTCCGAACGCCGTCATCGGCTCCGTCTGCGACGACCGGTACAGCACGGCGCTGGTAGCGATCGCGACGCCGCTCCAGCCGCTGGTCGGCCGCTGACCATCAGGGCACGAAAAAAGGGGCCCGGTCTCCCGGGCCCCTTTAGGTTGCCTCTCAGGCGTGGGCGAGCGGCCTAGAAGTCGTCGTCGCCGCCCATCCCGCCCATGCCGCCCATCCCGCCGGCGCCGCCGTGGCCGCCGCCGGCCGCCGGGGCCTTCTTCTTCGGCCGTTCGGCGACCAGCGCCTCGGTGGTCAGCATCAGCGAGGCGACCGAGGCGGCGTTCTGCAGCGCCGCGCG
Source organism: Polyangia bacterium (assembly GCA_035546895.1). GTDB lineage: Bacteria > Myxococcota_A > Polyangia > Fen-1088 > Fen-1088 > JADGRB01. The sequence continues at coordinate 4,541 of DASZVW010000140.1, read as the reverse complement.
CACCACCTTGGTCGGGTCGATGACGCCGGCCTTGACCAGGTCCTCGTACTCCTCGGTGGCGGCGTTGAAGCCGAACGCGCCCTTGCCGTTGCGCACCTTCTCGATGACGATCGAGCCGTCGACGCCCGCGTTGCTGGAGATCTGGCGCAGCGGCTCCTCGGCGGCGCGGCGGATGATGTTGACGCCGTACTGCCGATCGTCGTCGAACTTGAGGCCGTCGAGCGACGACAGGCCGCGGATGAGCGCGACGCCGCCGCCGGGGACGATCCCCTCCTCGACCGCCGCGCGGGTGGCGTGCAGCGCGTCCTCGACGCGGGCCTTCTTCTCCTTCATCTCCGACTCGGTGGCCGCGCCGACCTTGACCACGGCGACGCCGCCGACCAGCTTGGCCAGCCGCTCCTGCAGCTTCTCGCGGTCGTAGTCCGAGGTCGTCTCCTCGATCTGCACGCGGATCTGCTTCACGCGCCCCTCGATGTCCGCCTTCTTGCCGGCCCCCTCGACGATGGTGGTGTTGTCCTTGTCGACGGTGACCCGCTTGGCGCGGCCGAGATCCTTGAGCGTGATGTTTTCCAGCTTGAGGCCCAGGTCCTCGGTGATCGCCTGGCCGCCGGTGAGGACGGCGATGTCCTTCAGCATCTCCTTGCGGCGGTCGCCGAAGCCCGGCGCCTTGACGGCGCAGACGTTGAGCGTGCCGCGCAGCTTGTTGACCACCAGCGTGGCCAGCGCCTCACCGTCGACGTCCTCGGCGATGATGAGCAGCGGGCGGCCGCCCTTGGCCACCTGCTCGAGCAGCGGCAGCAGGTCCTTCATGTTGGAGAGCTTCTTCTCGTGCACCAGGATGAACACGTCGTCGAGCGCCGCCTCCATCCGCTCGGCGTCGGTCACGAAGTAAGGCGAGAGGTAGCCGCGGTCGAACTGCATCCCCTCGACCACGTCGAGCGTCGTCTCCATCGACTTCGCCTCCTCGACGGTGATGACCCCCTCCTTGCCGACCTTCTCCATCGCCTCGGCCAGGATGTCGCCGATGACCGACTCGCCGTTGGCGCTGATGGTGCCGACCTGCGCGATCTCGGTCTTCCCCTTGGTCGGCTTGGCCTGCTCCTTCAGGTTGTCGACGATCTTGGCGACCGCCGCGTCGATGCCGCGCTTGATGTCCATCGGGTTGTGCCCGGCGGCGACCAGCTTCGACCCCTCGGTGTAGATCGCCTGCGCGAGCACCGTGGCGGTGGTGGTGCCGTCACCGGCGATGTCGGAGGTCTTGGAGGCGACCTCCTTCACCATCTGCGCGCCCATGTTGGCGAGCTTGTCCTCGAGCTCGATCTCCTTGGCGACGGTGACGCCGTCCTTGGTCACCGTCGGCGATCCCCAGGACTTCTCGATGATGACGTTGCGGCCGCGGGGCCCCAGCGTCACCTTGACCGTGTTGGCCAGGATGTTGAGCCCGGCCGCGATGCTCTGGCGGGCGCTCTGCGAAAAGACGATCTCTTTGGCTGCCATGACTGTGTATCTCCGTTTGCTTGGTTGTTTTATTGAACGTTGATCGCGTCGGGGGAGGGCGAGCTTTGCTCTCCCGAGCCCATCGCGGGGGGGCGCGGGACCCTTCGAGGGTCCCGAACTCAGTCGAGCACGGCCAGGATGTCGTCCTCGCGCAGGATGAGGTGATCCGTGCCGTCGATCTTGATCTCGTTGCCCGAGTACTTGGAGAACAGGATCTTGTCGCCCGCCTTCACCTCCAGCTTGCGGAGCGAACCGTCCTCCTGGACCTTGCCGTTCCCGACGGCGACGACCATCGCCTCCATCGGCTTCTCCTTTGCCGTGTCGGGGATGTAGAGCCCGCCGGCGGTCTTCTGCTGCTCTTCGATGCGCTTGACGAGGATGCGGTCGTACAGCGGTCGGATCTTCATTGTCGCGTCTCCTTGCCTTGGTTCCTGTTCAAAAATGATCGGCGGCGCGCTCAGGCAGCCTCCGACTTCTTTCCCTTGCCGCTCGACTTGGCGGTCGAGGCGGACTTGGTTTCTTTACTGCTGGAGTCCTTGGACGAGCCCTGCTCGGCGGCGCCGTTGGGCTTGGGCCCCGCGTAGAGGTCCGAGTACCAGCCGCCCCCCTTGAGGTGGAACGAGGTCTGGCTGATGAGCCGCTCGACCTTCTTCGCCTTGCACTTCGGGCAGACCTTGACCGGCTTGTCCGTGATCTTCTGCCACTCCTCGAACTGATGGCCGCAGGCGGCGCAGGCGTATTCGTAGATCGGCATGCGCCGGGAGCTTAAACACCCCCCGCGGGCTGTCAAGCGACCCCGGAGAGTGCTAATTTATTTTATATTTACCATATAAATCAGTCACTTACGTTCTAGCGGCCAGACGGGCAAACGAGCGGAATCGCCTCCCGTCGGTTCCGGCGGTAGACGCGGAAGTCGGTGTGGTCGATGGTGGCGACCACGTGGCGTGGGTGGAGCTCGCTCATGCGGATGAGGCACAGATCGGCGAGGTCCGGCTCACGCTCGGCGTATCGGCGCGCGAGATCCGCGAGCTGGTGCAGGTTCGCCGTCAGCTCGAAGGCCGGTGCCGGTCGCGTCGGTTCGCGAACGCGACGAGGAGCCCCGTGTCGGCGATCCCCTTCAAGAACGCGAGAAGCCTTTGCGTCGCGACAGATCGCGCGCGCCGTCGACTACCCCCGCGAGGCGCATGAACGGGCGCGCGGGCGGCCGGGCCCGCGCTGCCTTCTCGATCTGGTCGCCCACGATCTGCCCGCGCGGCAACCCCGTCTCCTCGGAGACTCGGGCGAGCCAGGCCTCGTGCTCTTCGCCGAGGCGGATCGTCAGTGTCTTACGCATCTGCCAAGATCGTACGCCCCTCGTTCCCCGCGGGGCAACCGCCGGCGGCGCGCGTCAGCGGGAGAGCGTGCGGCGCAGCCGCGACAGCAGATCGTCGATGCGGTCGCCGTGCAGCTTGGCCGCCGCGCGGCCCACGCAGATGCGCGCGCTGACCTCAAGGATGGTCTCCACCTCGCGCAGGTTGTGCTGGCGCAAGGTCTCGCCCGAGGACACCAGATCGACGATCCGGTCGGCCAGGCCCACCAGCGGGGCGATCTCGATCGAGCCGTAGAGCTTGATGATCTCGGCGACGGTGCCGCGCGCCTGCAGGTGGCGGCGGGTGATCTCGGCGAACTTGGTGGCGTAGCGGAGGTGGACCTGGGCGTTCTCGTCGACGGGCCGGTCCTCGGGCTCGGCGACCACCATCCGGCAGCGGCCGATGCCGAGATCGAGCGGCTCGTAGAGATCGCGGTCCTGCTCCTCGAGCACGTCGCGCCCGGCGATCCCCAGGTGGGCGGCGCCGTGCTCGACGTAGGCCGGCACGTCGGTGTCGCGCACGATGAGGATCCGCAGATCGTGCTCGGGGATGGGGATGATGAGCCGCCGCCCGGCGCGCGCCTTGTCGGCCGCGCCGAGATCGATCCCCGCGCGCGCGAACAGCGGCAGCGCCTCGTCGAGGATCCGCCCGCGCGGCAGCGCGATGGTCAGCGTCGCCTCGCCCTCTCGTCTGGTCTTCTTCACGCCGATCCCTTCGCACGCCGCACGTCGGCGCCCAGCGCCCGCAGCTTCTTGTCGAGCCGATCATAGCCGCGGTCCAGGTGGTAGATGCGCAGAATGTCCGTTTTCCCTTCGGCGACCAGCCCCGCCAGCACCAGGCAGGCCGAGGCGCGCAGGTCGGTGGCCATCACCGTGGCCCCGGTCAGCTTGGTCGGCCCGCGCACGATCGCCGTCCGCCCCTCGACGAGGATGTCGGCCCCCATGCGCTGCAGCTCGGGCACGTGCATGTAGCGGTTCTCGAAGATGGTCTCCGAGAGCACCGACTGGCCGCGCGCGCGCGTCATCAGCACCATGAACTGCGCCTGCATGTCGGTGGGGAAGCCGGGGAACGGCTGGGTCGAGATGTCGGCCGGCTTGAACTCGCTCTTGCCGCGCACGCGGATGCCGTCCCCCTCGGCGCTCACCTCGGCGCCCGAGGCGCGCAGCTTGGCGATCACCGCCTCCAGGTGCTCGGGGAGGCAGTCGCGCACCAGCACGTCGCCGCGGGTGATCGCCGCCGCCACCAGCAGCGTCCCCGCCTCGATCCGATCGGGGATCACGGCGTGCTCGATGGGGTGCAGCTCGTCGACCCCCTCGACGGTGATGAGCGAGGTCCCGGCGCCGCGGATGCGCGCCCCCATCTTGTTGAGGACCCGCGCTAGCTCCTCGACCTCCGGCTCGCGCGCGGCGTTCTCCAGCGTCGTCTGCCCGCGCGCCAGCGCCGCCGCCATCATCAGGTTCTCGGTGCCGGTGACGGTCGGCATGTCGAACACGATGGTGGCGCCGCGCAGCCGCCGGGCCCGCGCGTTGACGTAGCCGTGCTCGAGGTCGATCCGGGCCCCCATCGCCGCCAGCCCCTTCAAGTGCTGGTCGATCGGGCGCGCCCCGATGGCGCAGCCGCCGGGGAGCGAGACGCGCGCCTTACCGTGGCGGGCGACCAGCGGCCCCAGCACCAGCACCGAGGCGCGCATGGTCT
>DASZVW010000139.1:0-3438 GCA_035546895.1 Polyangia bacterium | reverse complement strand
GCGGCGCCGGGGGCTCGGGCGGGGCCGCGACCACCACCACGATCGTCCTCGCCAGGGGCACCACGACGTCGATCCAGCCGGCGGCGATCGCGATCGGGGCGGACGGCGACGTCTGGTTCACCGACGGCGCCACCGCGCGCGTCGGGCGGATCGCGCTCGACGGGACCGTGACCTTCTTTCCCACGACCGATTGGGGGCAGGCCATCACGCGCGGGCCGGACGGCAACATCTGGCTGACGGAGGCGGACATCGATCCCACGACGGCGTACATCGCCAAGATCACCCCCGCCGGCGCGCTCACCGAGTACGAGCTCCCGGCGGTCCTGGGCGGGCGCGGGCCGCGCACGCTCATCACCGGGCCGGACGGGGACCTCTGGTGGGCCGACACGCAGGGATACGTCGCCAAGGACACCACCGATGGCGAGACCACCCAGTTCGCGACGGGGATGGCGGCGGGGTTCATCACCGTCGGTCCGGACGGCAACCTCTGGTTCATCGCCTCGCACAACTTCCACACCACGGCGACGCTGACGAGCGTCGACCTGCAGGGGAACGTCTTGAAGCAGGTGCCGTTCACCTGCTCGGCGGGCGGCATCTCCGGGATGACGCTGGGACCGGACGGCAACTTCTGGATCACCGAGTCGGACACGTACGACGCGACCACCAGCGCCTATACCGACACCGGGTTCGTCGGTCGCCTCACGCCGGCGGGGGTGCTCACCCAGTTCCCGCTCCCGCTCGACGCGCTCGCGGCCAACAGCTTCCCCCAGCACATCGTCGCCGAGCCGGACGGCCTCCTCTGGTTCGCGCAGCCCGGCAACTCCAGCCTCGACAGCATCACGCCGGACGGCGTGCTCACCAAGTACCGCCTCGAGTACAGCGTGGGGACGACGGTCCTGAACCTGCAGGCCCCCGCGCTGGCGGTCGGCCTCGACGGCAAGACGCTCTGGTTCGCGGGCGACGGCGCGTTCGGCAGCTTCTTGCCGCCCGACCTCGGCGGCGGCGCCGCGACCGACGCCGGCGCCGGCAGCATCCTCTGTTGTCGCTGAAGGGCGCCAGGCGCGTGGCGACGGGTGGTAAGGGCGCACCCCGATCCCGCGTGCAGCACGGGGGCCGAGGTGCGCCAGGTGAAGCGTGCCCGCTGCAGGAAAGGTAGTGAGCGATACCCGAGCGCCAATCACGGGAACACCCGACGCACCCACTCGCCAGCGATGACTTACGGCGCGCGGGCGGCCGGGCCAATGTCGACCGGCGACGCCGGGACGCGGGCGCCCTGGTGGTGATTTTTCGCACATTGGCGCAGCTCGTCAGCCCGGCTCCCTCGCGCGCGCGGAGGTTTTCTGAGCTTCGTGGTCCGGCCGGCGCTACCTTTAGGACGATGCGCGCGCCCACCCGAGGTCCGTTTCTCTCGCGGTGGCGGCTGGCGGCCGTCGGCCTGGCGCTGGGGCTCGCCGCCGGCTGCGGCGCCAAGAGCTCCTCGGTGACCAGCCCGCTCGACGTCGACGCCGACTTCTCGGTCTGCGCGAGCTCGCCGGACGCGGTCCACTACGCGCCTGGGATCAGCGTCCTGTCGGCCTCGGGGGCCTACCAGGCCACGATCACCTCGGCGTCGACCGATCAAGGGGGCGGCTCGCCGTATCCCACGGCGGCCGTGGGGTACGACACCTTCAGCGTGGCGGTCACCATGGCCGCGGCCGGCGGCGCGGCCGACGCGGGCGTGCCGGCCCCCGACGGGCTGGTGATGGCGCCGCCGCCCACCTCGCCGACCTACCCGGCCGACCCCTACATGCCGCTGCACGGGCACGGCGCCTCGACGGTCCCCACCATCACCGCGCAGGGGGGCGGCGTCTACAGCGTCTCGCAGATCGACTTCTTCATGGGCGGCTACTGGGAGCTCTACCTCGACCTGACGCCGCCCGGCGGCGCCGCCGATCCGCTGACCTTCAAGCTCTGCATCCCCGACGACTGAGCCGCCGGCGCGCCGGGGCCGCCGCCACGTCGGTCAGGGCGACGCCGGGGCGGCCGGGCAGCGGGCGTGGCTGGTGGTCATGGTCAGGTTGCTCTTGTAGACGCCGGTGGAGACGCAGGTCATGACCGCGCCGGTGGTGGCGTCGGTGGCCGGGAAGGCGTTGGCCGCCGTGGGCATCCAGTCGAGCGCCGCGCCACCGCCCAGCGTGTAGCTGGCCACCTGGGGCGGGATCGCCGGATCGAGGTCGCCGCTCGCCACCAGGCTGGCGAGCACGTCGTCGCCGATCGCCTTGAGGTGCACGTTCACCGTCACGTGATCGGGCGTGTCGGGGAGCTGCCCGCCGCTCGGGTAGTCGAGCGTGAAGTGCGTCTGGTAGCTGGCCGGGTCGTTGACGTTCTGGATGAGCAGGCCGGGCAGCTGGTTGCTGGTCCCCACCGAGACCGCCTGCCAGAACATCTGCAGCTGGCTGCCCGAGGCGTCGTAGAGGCAGTCGCGGATGAGCCAGAGATCGGGATCGGGCGAGCTGTCCTCGAGCGGCAGCGCGCTCGGGTAGCTCCCCACGGCGTCGGCGTTGCCGCTGGCGTAGATGACGTTCCCGCCCTTGTAGGCGGTGAGCTCGACCCAGGCGCGGCGGTCGGGGGTGGCGCCGCTCGGCCAGCTGTGCCCGGCCGCGCCCGCGTTGTCCAGCGTCAGCTGCAGCTTGTGCGTGACCGGGTTGAGGCAGAGCGTCTCCTGGACCGCGTTGGCCAGGAACGCCGCCGACGCAGCCTGCAGCGTGGCGTTCTGGGGCGTGATGCCGTTCGCCGGGTCGGCCGGCGGGAAGTCGCCGATCGGCAGATCGACCGCCGGAAAGAGGTGGTCGTGCAGGGTGCGCAGCTGGTTGGGGGTGGTGGAGGAGGCGGGGCCCTGGCTGGCCACCATGTGGCACTCGGCGCAGCTCTCGCCGCCCGCCTTCTCCGAGAGCTGGGTGGCGCTCCACTCGGCGAACGTCCGCTCGACGTGCGCCCCCTGCAGGTTCTGGATGTCGTGGCAGCTGCCGCAGGCGTTGGCCGAGTCGACCTTGGCGCCGTCGAGCAGCGCCGAGTAGGAGACGTCGTGGGGCGAGCCGGGGACCGGGTTGGTGATGGGGCCGTAGAGCGCGCCGTTGGTGGCCAGCGTGAGCGGGTTGTTGTGCGTGTCGGTGACCGAGGTGATCGAGTGGCAGAAGTAGCAGGTGACGCCGTGGAGCGGCTGCTCGAGGGCGGCGAGGTTGGTGCCGTCGGTCTTCCCCTGCGCCACCGCCACCGGCGCGTGGCACTTCACGCAGAAGGTCCCGAGCGCGCCGTTGCTCTCCCGCTGGGCCCGCTGGTTCATGGCCTGGAACACCGGATCGTCGGTGGCGTAGGCGTGCATGCTCCCCGACCAGTCGAGGTACTGCTGCAGGTGGCAGGTCTTGCAGCTCGCCGGATCCATCAAGGCCGCGGTGGTCA
>DASZVW010000138.1:0-5902 GCA_035546895.1 Polyangia bacterium | reverse complement strand
AAGAAAGAAAACGAGCTGACAGCACTGTCGGTCAACCCGGCTCTGAGGGCACGACAGGACTACTGCAGAAGGACGGCGCCCCTCTTGGCGAGGAGAGGACGATGACGACGCACGAAGTGAAGACGCTGACGGACGAGATTGCCGACGATCCCGAACTTCGACGGGAAGTCGAATGCGAATGGTTCTCGGACGGAACGATCATCCAAATCGAGCAGAAGATGGAGGCTCTCGGACTGAGTCGGAAGGAATTGGCGAGCCGACTCAAGTGCAGTCCGGCTAATGTCACGCAGTTGCTGCGACGTGGCTCGAATCTGACGCTTGAGACCCTAATGGACATTGCCTTAGCGATGGACCATCGGTTTCTTCCCCCGAATCTGGTTCCCCTATCTTCGATCCCCCCCTGGGAAACTTGCAGTGCTCAGCAAGTGAATTGCTCGGTGCAGGTCTGGGGCCATTCGAATGAAGCGACGACCGTCGCCCTACGCGCCTGGGTGGGTATTCCGGCGTCTAGGGAGACGGTCGTCCCATACCAGATCAGTGACGACGTCCCGCGAGAAGCCCATGTCCATTAGCGTGCATGTCACTCCTTCTGAGACCACGGAGCGCGACTACAAGCTGGCGTCTGCCGTAGCGCCGCACGTGTCATTGGATAGTATTTTTCTGCTTTCTATCTCGGCCAAGATGAACGTGCCACATGACACGGTCGTCGAATCGATGGCGAACGGCACGCTGCCGGCGTCGATCAAGTGGAGACACGTCAAAGAGCTATCGCAAGACGCGCTGGCGGTCGGTGTTCGTCTCGACTTCTTGGTTGAATTCGGGAAGGTCGACAAGATTGCTAAGAGCAATTTAGAATTGACGTGCAGTTACATGTTGGACTACTCGCTCGACTCGCCTCCACCCGATGATCATCGAGAGGAATTGCTCGATGCGTTCGCAAAGGTGAACGCGGTCTATAACGCGTGGCCCTACCTACGCGAACTGGTACAGAACACTTTCGTACGCATGAGCCTGCCCCCGCCTGTGGTTCCCGTCTTTCGAGCGCGGCCGTTGCCCAAGGAAAAACAGAACGACGTAAATGTCCAGCCTGCCCCCGCTGAGGGCAAGACTGGCTGACGATTGCTGGGAAGGGACAACTGAATATGGCGCAATCGAAGTGCGCTTCCTGCGGTCAAGGGGTGTTCGAGATGAAGACCCAAGAGCCGAGGGGAAGCGCCGTGAAGGTGAACTTCATCCAGTGCGGCGCGTGCGGTGTCGTCGTCGGAGTCATGGACTGGACCAACGTCGATGATGCCTTCCTACGTGTCGGTAACGCTCTTAGCGAAGCGGCCCATCGGGCTAAACACATTGAGGCACGCCTCGTACGGATCGAAGCCTCCCTGATGCGTCGCTAGAGTAGCTGCCTACCGTTCCTGTCCCCTGCCTGCCGTTTCGGCGGCGCGGGTGGGAATGGCGGCCAAAGCCCTCGGAGGGTCTCGCGCCCAACGGGAAGTTTGGATCTGCAAAGCCAGCCTGCGCTCGACGCGACCCGCCGGTCGTCAGGCCATCTTCGAAGGGCCGATCTCCACGCACTCGTCGGCGAACTGGGCGGTCACCTGGAGCTTTCCGCCGAGCGCCTCGATGAACCGGCGGAGCGTGCCGAGGCTCAGGTCCTCGCGACGTTCCATCTTGGAGACGGTCGGCTGCCTGATCCCGAGGCGGGTCGCGATGGTGGTCTGAGCGACCTTCCTTCGCGTGCGCAGCTCTCGAAGCAACCGCACGCGTTGGGGTTCGGTGCGGCGTCCGGTCTGGAGCAGCCGCAGCACTCGAGCGGTCACCGCCGCGGCGTCCGGTAGGAACTCATCCGGCCCTTCGCCGTACCCCGGATCCTCGCCGCTGGCCGACGAGAGCCCGAACCCCAGCCCTGGTCGGAACTCGATTACGAACCGCTTCGGGCCGCTCTGCAGGTCGACGAACCAGCGCCCCCCTGCTTTCGCGGGGGCGTCCAAGCCGACCGTGGCGCCCGGGATCGCCCGCCGCAACGAGCGGACCAAGCCTCGGACCTCCCGGGACGCCGACCCCTGAGCCGCTCTCGACATACCGCGGCCGGAATATAGCCTGCAGGCTATGTGACGGCAACGAGCAGGCATACGAAAAGGCTCCGGAACGTCACCGGAGCCTTTTCGTCGCCGCGAGCGGCGGGTTGCGCGGAGGCCGGGGCGCTACTGCGGCAGGGCGCCGTTGGTGCCGTTGACGGCGGTGTGGCTGCTCGGGGCCACCAGGAGCATCCCCCACAGCGAGGCGAGGCGGACGATGTCGGCGCTGGTGTGGACGCGCAGCTTGCCGTTGATGTGGCCGCGGTGGGTCTCGACGGTCTTGATGCTGATGCCGAGCCGGCCGGCGATCTGCTTGTTCGAGCTCCCCCAGACGACCATGTCGAAGATCTGCCGCTCGCGCTGGGAGAGGCGCTCGATGGCGTGGGTGCCGGCGTTCTTGTCGGCGCGCCCGCCCACCGCGCGCGGCGGCGGGGCGGTCACCCCCGGCGGCAGCACCAGCTCGCCGAGCCCGACGCTGCGGATGGCGGCCACCACCTCGGCGGGCGACTGCCCCTTGAGCGCGTAGCCGCCGGCGCCGGCGCCGAGCGCCTGGTGCACGATCGCCTCCGGCCCGTGCGGCGCCAGGATCATCACCCGGGCGGTGGGGACCGCGCGGCCGAGCTCGCGGACCAGCGCGATGCCGTTGCGGTCGGTGAGATGGAGGCCCGAGACCACCACGTCGGGCGCGAGCTCGGCGGCTAGCCGGCAGGCCGTCACGCCGTCGCTGCATTCGCCGACCACGCTCAGATCGCCCGCCCCCGGCGTCTCGGCCAGCGCGGCCCGCAGCCCCATCCGGAAAATCGTCGAAGAGTCCACCAGCAGCAGCTTCACGTTCGGCTCCTTTCTCGCCCGAGCGAGGTTCACCCCGTACCTAGCAATGACGATGCCGATCGATCGGCCGCGCGCGCCGGCCCCCCCGCCGCACCGCGGGGTAAGAAATCCCTCGGTCGATGCCCGCGGCGTTCGTTTGAGTGACGGCGTGGCAACGACGCGCGGCGCATGGCATTCTGGCCGCGCGATGTCGCTCGATCCGGCCGCCACGCCCCTGCCCGCCCCCGACGCCGCCCGCGATCTGGAGGCGGTCCGCGAGGTGGCGGCCGCCCGGCGGGCCCTGGTGGCGGAGATCGGCAAGCGGATCGTGGGGCAGGAGCAGGTGATCGATCACCTGCTGGTGGCCCTGTTCGCCCGCGGCCACTGCCTGTTCGTGGGGGTGCCGGGGCTGGCCAAGACGCTCCTCATCCAGACGCTGGCCGACGCGCTGGCGCTGTCGTTCGGCCGAATCCAGTTCACGCCCGATCTGATGCCGGCCGACATCACGGGGACCGACGTGCTGGAGGAGGACCGGGCCACCGGCCGCCGCGTCTTCCGCTTCGTGCGGGGGCCGATCTTCGCGCACGTGGTGCTGGCCGACGAGGTGAACCGCACCCCCCCCAAGACGCAAGCGGCGCTCTTGCAGTCGATGCAGGAGTACCGCGTGTCGGCCGGCGGGCAGACCTACGCGCTGCCGCTGCCGTTTCTCGTCTTCGCCACCCAGAACCCGATCGAGCAGGAGGGGACCTACCCGCTGCCGGAGGCGCAGCTCGATCGCTTCATGTTCCAGATCGACGTCGGCTACCCGTCGGCCGACGAAGAGGTGCAGATCGTCAACCAGGTGACCACCGCCTACCGGCCGCAGCTGCGCAAGGTGCTGTCGCCCGAGCGGATCCTCGAGCTGCAGGAGGTGGTGCTGCGGGTGCCGGCGGCGCCGCACGTGGTCGCGCACGCGGTGGCGCTCTGCCGCGCCAGCCGGCCCTCGGAGCCGGGCGCCCCCGAGCTCATCAAGAAGTACGTCTCCTGGGGGGCGGGGCCGCGCGCCTCGCAGTACCTGGTGCTGGCGGCCAAGGCGCGCGCCATCCTCAACGGGCGCTACGCGGCGTCGATCGAGGACGTGCGTGCGCTGGCGGGGCCGGTGCTGGTCCATCGCGTGCTGCCCAACTTCCACGCCGAGGCCGACGGCCTCACGGCCCACAAGCTGGTCGAGCGCCTCATCGAAGCCGTCACGCCGGCCTAGGGGGAAACGGCCGCGCGATGCCGACGCTGGCGCTCGACCCGCAGGACATCGCGCGCCTCGAGTCGATGAGCGTGCGCGCGCGCGTGATCGTGGAGGGGGCGTTCGCCGGGCTGCACGCCAACCCGCACGCCGGCGCCTCGATCGAGTTCTCCGAGCACAAGGAGTACGCGCCCGGCGACGACATCCGGCGCATCGACTGGAAGGCGGTGGGGCGGATCGACCGCTACTACCTCAAGCGCTTCGAGGACGAGACCGAGATGCGCACCTTCCTGTTGCTCGACGCCTCGGCCTCCATGGGCTACGGCCGCAAGGGGCCGAGCAAGCTGGCCTACGCCAGCTACCTGGCGGCGGCGCTCGCCTACCTGCTCGCGCAGCAGGGCGACCCGGCGGGCCTGCTGGTGTTCGACGCCGGCACCCGGCAGATCTTGCCGCCGCGCACCCGGGGCGGGCACGTCCGCGACCTCCTGGTGGCGCTCGACGCCGTCTACCCGGCGGGGCGGACCGAGCCGGGGCGGGCGCTGGCCCACGTCGCCGAGCTGGCCGAGCGGCGCAGCCTGATCGTCGTCTTCACCGACCTGCTCGACGCGCCGGCCGACCTGGCCGACCGGCTGCGGCAGCTCCGCTCGCGCGGGCACGACGTGGCGCTGTTCCAGATCCTCGACCCCGACGAGGTGGCGCTCCCCTTCGACGAGGTGACCGACTTCGAGGCCATGGAGCCCGACGACGGCCGCCGCTTGCTGGTCGACCCGCGCGACCTGGCGGCCTCGTTCGAGCGCGAGTCGGCGGCGCTGCGCGAGCGCTGGCGGCGGACCTGCGTCGAGGCGCGCGTCGAGTACCAGTTCGCCACCACCGCCGATCCGCCGGCCGAGGTCCTGCGCCGCTTCCTGTTCGCGCGGCAGCGGGTGCGGAGGTAGCGCGTGCACTTCCTGGCCCCCGCGCTGCTGCTCGGCCTGCTGGCCGCGGCCCTGCCGGCGATCATCCACCGGATCGGGCGGCGGCGCGCGCGGCCGGTCCGCTTCGCGGCGATGGAGCTCATCCTGCGCTCCGAGCGCGAGGTCTCGGCGCGGCGGCGGCTGCGGGACGCGCTGCTGCTCTTGGCCCGCACCGGCCTGGCGATGGCGCTGCCGCTGGCCTTCGCCCGCCCGTTCGCCGAGGTGCGCTCCGATCTGCCGGCGGTGACCGGGCGCTCGCAGAGCGCGGTGGTGGTGCTCGACGACTCGGCCAGCATGCGCCGCCGCCTCCGCGCCGGGGGGACGCCGTTCGACCTCGCGCGCGCCAAGGCCCGCGCGGTGATCGAGCACCTCTCGCCCGACTCGGAGGTCGCGCTGGTGCTCGCCGCCGAGGGGTCGGCGCCGCCCGTCGCCGAGCTGAGCAGCGATCGCCCGCGCGTCCTCGCCGCGCTCGACGCCGTCCCCTGCTCCGCGCGGCGGGCCGACTTCGCGGCGGCGCTCCGGCGCGCGACGCAGATCCTCACCAGCTCCGCCCGCGCCGAGCACCTCGTCTACGTGGCCACCGACCTGCAGGCGGCCGGCTGGGACGACGTGAAGCCGCCGGCCGGCGCGGGCGCGCCGCAGATCGTGGTCCTCGACGCCAGCGAGGGGGCCGCCTGGACCAACCGGGCCGTCACCGCGCTCTCGGCCGAGCCGGCGCCCGAGGAGGGGGCCCAGGGGATCGCCGTGGTGGCCGAGATCGCCAACTACGACGGCGAGCCGGCCCCCCACCTGGGCGTCACGCTGGCGCTCGACGGGGCCGAGGTGGCGCGCGGCTTCGTCGACCT
>DASZVW010000137.1:0-1900 GCA_035546895.1 Polyangia bacterium | reverse complement strand
TGATGTGGATCCCGTCGAGCTCGCCGAAGATGAAACGGCGCATGTTCGGGTTCCAGCGGCGCGTCTGGTGGCCGAAGTGGACTCCGGCCTCGAGCAGTTCCTGCAGGCCTGCCTCGGGCATGTGTTCTCCTTGATTCGGTTGCGTGGCGTCCCGCCGCGCTCGCCGGGACCCGGGATTTGGCTCTCGGGCAGGATCCGGTCCGCTTCTGGACGGGGGTAGAAGTGACTTGGGTCACGAGCGATTGTAGGGGCCGCCGCCACTTGGCGCGCGCCGCCCCGGTCACTCGCCTTTTGCCGCCTTCAGAGCGGCCGCGAGGTCGGCCGGGAGCGGCGAGCGGAAGTCCAGCGGCGCGCCGGTGCGCGGATGGGTGAAGGCGAGCCGGTGGGCGTGGAGGAACTGGCGATCGAGGCCGTAGCGGGGCGCGCCGCCATAGGTGACGTCGCCGACCAGCGGGTGGCCGATGGCGGCGAAATGGGCGCGGATCTGGTGCGTGCGGCCGGTCTCCAGGCGGGCCTCGACGTAGCTCTCGCGCGGCAGCAGCTCGAGCACCTCGAAATGGGTGCGGGCCGCGCGCGAGGCCGCCCCCGCGACCGCCATCCGCGTGCGGCGCCTGCTCGCCCGGCCGATCGGCGCGTCGATCGTCCCGGTACGGGAGGCGAGCCGCCCCCCGGCCAGGGCGAGGTAGCGGCGCTCGACCCGGCGCTCGCGCACGGCCTCCTGGAGCGCCGCCAGCGTCTCGGGGTTGCGGGCGACGACCATCAGCCCGCTGGTCTCCTTGTCGAGCCGGTGGACGATCCCCGGCCGCTCCGGGTCGCCGCCGCCGAGCAGGTCGCCGAGCGCGGAGACGACGGTCGGGCCGGTGTGGGACGGCGCCGGGTGGACGACCAGCCCGGCCGGCTTGTCGATCACGGCCAGGTCCTCGTCGAGGTGGACGATCCGCAGATCGGGCGCGCGCGGCGCGCCACCCCCATCGGGCTCAGGACTCACGCTCGGCCCGCTCGGCTTCGCGGATGTAGATGAAGAGCAGGATCGCCACCCCGCAGGTGATCGCGCAGTCGGCGAGGTTGAAGGGCGGCCAGTGCGGCAGTTCGATGAAGTCGGTGACGTGGCCGTGCCGCACCCTGTCGATCAAATTTCCCAAGGCGCCGCCCGCCAGGAGCCCGGTCGCCACCCACATCCCCGGCCGCGCCGGGTCGCGTGAGAAGAGCCAGAGGACGACGCCGAGGGCGATCACGGTCACCACCACCAGCCCCACCCCGCCGCCGTTGGCGAGGCCGAAGGCGACGCCTTCGTTGTGCGAGAGCGTCAGCTTGAGGGGGCCGAGCACGTTCACCTGTTCGCCGAGCACGATGTGGTCCTCGACGATGCCCTTGACGATCTGGTCGACGACCAGGACGAAGACGCAAAGTGCTGCAGCCAGGGCGCAGGCCCGGGCGACGCGGGCGCTCACGAAAGGATCTTGAGGACGATCCCCTCGATGAACCCGAGCGCGATCAGCGCGATGATCGGACTGGGGTCGAAGGCGAGGTTGCCGCCGCCGATCGGCCGGATGAAGCTGCGGAAGACGTTCAGGTAGGGGTCGGTCGTTTCGGTGATGAAGTCGAGGACCGTGCGCAGCCAGGGGTGGTAGGGCATCCGCGGCACGAACGAGAGCAGGATGTTCAACAGGATCAGGATCGTGTAGACGGCGAAGAGCGCGACGACGTAGTGGGAGACGTCGTCCTTCGTGAGCGCGAGGGGGATCACGCGCGCATCCTCCGCAGCGAGCCATCGACGGCGGCGGCGAAGGCCTCGCGGGCGCCGTGGCGGTCGAGCTCTTCGAGGCCCGCCTCGGTGCTGCCGCCGGGCGAGGCGACGGCGCGACGGACGTCGGCCGGGTGGTGGCGGCGGAGCAGCTCG
>DASZVW010000136.1:0-4852 GCA_035546895.1 Polyangia bacterium | reverse complement strand
GAATCTGGCGGCGCTCGGCCTCTGCTGCCTGGCGACGCTCTACCCGGCGATGCTCGCCTCCCGGATGCGCCCCGTCGACGGCCTCCGGTACGAGTGAGGGGGGAAGCCCGCTCGGGCCGGCGCGAGGCAACCCGCGCCAAGTGCGCGGAGTCTCAGGAAATAAGGCCAATGGCGTCGTTGACACCCGCAGGGTCGCCGACTAATTTGGCGCACCCCATGACGACGCCCATCTCGCCCGCCGCGTTCGAGGGGGACGCGCGTGGCGGGGCCCGGGTCGAGGTGCGCGGCCTCTCCAAGGTGTTCGAGCACGGCGGCCGGCTGATCCACGTGCTGCGCGGCCTGGACTTCGATCTGCAGCCGGGGGAGATGGCCTCGGTGGTCGGCGCCTCGGGGGTCGGCAAGTCGACGTTGCTGCAGGTCCTGGGGACGCTCGACGCCCCCTCCGAGGGGAGCATCACCTTCGACGGCGTCAACGTGACCGAGATGGGCCCCACCCGGCTGGCGGAGTTCCGCAACCGGGAGATCGGGTTCGTGTTCCAGTTCCACCACCTGCTCCCCGAGTTCACGGCGCTGGAGAACGCCATGATGCCGGGGCTCATCCTGCGGATGCCGCGCAAGCTGGCGGCCGAGCGGGCGGCGGCGATGCTGGCGCGGATCGGCCTCGGCGAGCGGCTCTCGCACCGGCCGGGCGAGCTGTCGGGCGGCGAGCAGCAGCGGGTGGCGCTGGCGCGGGCGCTGCTCCTGCGGCCGCGGCTGCTGCTGGCCGACGAGCCGACCGGGAACCTCGACACCAAGACCGGGCGCGAGATCCACGACCTGTTCTTCGAGCTCAATCGGGAGCTGGGGACGACGATCCTCATCGTCACGCACAACGACGAGCTGGCGGCCAAGACGCCGCGCCGGCTGCGCATGGCCGACGGCCTGATCGTAGAACGGGAATAGGCGGGCCGCCGCGATGAGCCTCCGCAGCCTCGCCGCCGCCGCCACGATCCTGGTCGGTCTCTCGGGGGGCGGGCTGCGCGCGCGCGCCGAGGAGGCGCCGGCCGCGGCGGCCGGGGAGGGGGCGGCGGCGGAGCACCAGCCGGCGGAGGCCGCGGCCGCCACCCCATCGCCCAGCCTGAAGGTCATCAAGGTCCAGTTCCGCGGCAACCGCAAGGTCGAGGACGACGCCATCCGGGTCAACCTCAAGACCTCGCCCGGCGTCACGCTGACGCAGGAGATGGTGCGCGACGACGTGCGCGCCATCTGGAAGATGGGCTACTTCGAGGACATCGAGGTGGAGGTGAACGAGGGGAAGGCCGGCAGCACCGTCACCTTCGTCCTCAAGGAGAAGCCGGCCATCAACAAGATCTACGTCGCCGGCAACGACGAGCTGTCGCTCTCGAAGATCAACGAGGTCCTGGACATCAAGAAGGACCAGATCCTCGACCTCGCCAAGATCAAGAAGAACGTCGAGAAGATCAAGGACGCCTACACCGAAAAAGGGTTCTACATGGCGGAGGTCTCCTACGAGATCAAGCGGGACACCGCCTCCACGGTCGACGTCTGGTTCCACGTCCGCGAGAACAGCAAGGTGGAGGTGCGGCGGGTCAACTTCGTCGGCAACCACGCGATGTCCGACGAGGAGCTCCGCGGCGTCATCTCCACGCAGGAGGGGAACATCCTCTCGGTGCTCACCTCGGCGGGGACCTACCGCGAGGACGTCTTCCAGCGCGACCTGCTGCTCATCCAGGCGCACTACTGGGACCACGGGTACGTGCAGGTCAAGGTCGGCAACCCGCTCGTCGAGCTGTCGCCCGACAAGCAGTCGATGTACATCACCATCAACATCGACGAGGGGCCGCAGTACCGCCTGGGCAAGGTCGACGTGACCGGCGACCTCCTGATGCCCAAGGAGTTCTTCCTCTCGCGCGTGTCGGTCAAGAGCGGCGAGATCTTCAACCGCTCGAAGCTCTCCGACGACCTGCAGAAGCTGACCGACTACTACAAGGACCGCGGCTACGCCTACGTCAACGCCTCGCCCTCGACGCCGGTCAACGAGAAGACCCGGGTGGTCGACGTCTACTTCGAGATCCAGAAGGGCGATCTCGTCACCATCAACCGGATCAACATCCGCGGCAACAGCAAGACGCGCGACAAGGTGATCCGGCGCGAGCTGCGCATCTACGAGGGGGACACCTACAACCAGTCGCTGCTCGATTACTCGAAGAAGCGCGCCAACGCGCTCGGCTACTTCGAGAAGGTCGAGATGTCGACCAAGCGGGCCGACAGCGACGACAAGATGGACGTCAACTTCGAGGTCGCCGAGCGGCCGACCGGGACGTTCCAGATCGGCGCCGGGTTCTCCTCGGTCGAGAACTTCATCGCCCAGGCGCAGATCTCGCAAAACAACCTGTTCGGGCGGGGCCAGCTCCTCACCCTGCAGGCGCAGCTCTCCAGCCTCCGGCGCCTGTTCCTGCTGTCGTTCCAGGACCTCTACTTCCTGGACACCAACTGGACGTTCGGCTTCAACCTCTACAACCAGCAGCAGTTCCTCTACTCGTTCATCCGCAACGCGACCGGCGGCAGCCTCACCTGGGGCTACCTCCTGGCCGAGGACCTGCGCCTGCTCCTCACCTACAAGCTCGAGGAGGTGGGGATCGGGAGCAGCAGCTTCGGGTTCGGCGGCGGCCTGTTCGGCACGCCGACCATCGGCGTCCCCATCACCACCACCGGGATCGCCAACCTGTTCCGCTCGGGGCTCACCTCCTCGATCCGGGCCACGCTCTCCTATGACTCGCGCAACGACCGCATGTTCCCCAGCCGCGGCTGGTACAACACCATCTCCGCCGAGATCGCCGACCCCGACGTCACGCTGTCGGAGAACACCTTCAGCCGCTACGAGGGGGTCTCGCGCTTCTTCTATCCGCTCTGGGGCCCGTTCGTCTTCCGCGCCAAGCTGGAGGGGGACCTGATCGTCAGCCGCGACCCGCGCGGCGTGCCGATCTTCGAGCGCTACTTCACGGGCGGCATCTACAACATCCGCGGGTTCTCCCCGCTGTCGCTGGGGCCGACCATCCGCTCGCTGTCGTCGCAGGCGCCCGACGCCTCGCTCAACACCTTCCTGGTCGGCGGCAACGTGCAGGTGATCGCCAACGCCGAGATCGAGTTCCCCATCTTCGAGAAGGTGGGGATCCGCGGCGTCGTCTTCACCGACGCCGGCAACGCCTTCAACCTGGAAGACCAGTATTGCAAGCTGGCGCCCTTCAACGTCGACGCCAGCAAGAACCCCTGCAATGGACCGCTCGATCTCGGCGCCTACCGCGCCAGCTGGGGGTTCGGCTTCCGCTGGTTCTCCCCCATCGGCCCGCTGCGTTTTGAGTGGGGCGTCCCGTTTTGGACGTTGCCGGGCGAACAGCCCATCGTCTTCGAGTTCACAATCGGCAACTTTTTCTAGCCGGGTCGTGTTAAGCATCCGTCCGGTAAAGGAGACACGAATGTCACGCGCATCACGATGGATTCTCGCCGCGATCCTCCTCTTGGGGTCGTCGTCGGCGTTCGCCGAGGACTTCAAGCTGGGCTTCGTGGACATGCAGCGCGCGCTGAACGAGACCGACGACGGCAAGAAGGCCAAGGCGGCGCTCAAGAAGGTGTTCGACCAGAAGCAGAAGGAGCTGGACGAGCAGCAGGCGGCGCTCAAGAAGGACGTGGAGGACCTCGACAAGAAGCGGACGCTGCTGCCGCCCGAGCAGGTGCGGGAGAAAGAGGCCGAGCTGCAGACCCGGATGCAGAAGGTCCAGCAGACCTACCTCCGCCACCAGCAGGACCTGTCGGCCAAGGAGCAGGAGGCGACGCAGAAGATCTACGAGCGGATGAACAAGATCATCTCCAAGATCGCCACCGCCGAGAACTTCTCGATGATCGTCGACAAGTCGGCGCTGGTGTTCGCCAAGCCGCACCTCGATCTGACCAACGAGCTCATCCGCCGCTACAACGCGGGCGAGGGCGGGGACGCCTCGGGCAAGACGGCCTCGGCGAAGAAGTAGGGGCCGTGCTCGACATCCGGGCGATCGAGCGGATCCTCCCGCACCGCTACCCGTTCCTGCTCGTCGATCGCGTCGACGAGGTGGGGCCGGAGAAGCTGGTCGCGCGGAAGATGGTGTCGCGCAACGAGCCGCACTTCAACGGCCACTTCCCGGGGCACCCGGTGATGCCCGGCGTGCTGATCATCGAGGCGCTGGCGCAGGCCGGGGCGCTGCTGGCCGCCCAGACGGTCGGCTTCGACCCGGCCACCCAGGTCATCTACTTCATGGCCATCGACAAGGCCCGCTTCCGCAAGCCCGTCGTCCCGGGCGACCTGCTGACGCTGGAGATCGTCCCCCTGCGCAAGGGGGGGGCCATCTGGAAGCTGCACGGCGAGGCGAAGGTCG
This sequence comes from Polyangia bacterium, assembly GCA_035546895.1. GTDB lineage: Bacteria > Myxococcota_A > Polyangia > Fen-1088 > Fen-1088 > JADGRB01. Next base: position 443 of record DASZVW010000136.1, on the reverse strand, counting down.
ACGGCGTGGTGGCGGCCGAGGCCGAGCTGCTCGCCTCCATCCAGCCGCGCGACGCCGGCGCCGCCACCGCCGCGGGGTAGCGGCCGTGCGCGGCGCCCTGCTGGTCGCGATCGCGCTCGCCGGCTCGGGCGCTGCTTGCCACCGCTCGGCGATGCCGCCGCGCCCCGACGGCGCGGCGGTGGTGGTGGCGCCCGAGACCGTCGACGACGGCCTGCCGACCACCCCGGAGGCGGAGCCGAACGACGCCCCCTCCGCAGCCCAGCGGCTGCTGGTCACCCCGGCGGCGCCGGTGGCCGTCGCCGGGACGTTGCAGGCGCGCCCGGCGGGCGCCAAGCGCGACGTCGATCTCTTCGCCGTGGAGGCGGCGCTCCCCGACGGCGGGGTCGCGCCGGCCCCCGACGGCGGCGCGCCGAAGCCCCGCTTCGTGCTGCGCGCCGCCGTCC
>DASZVW010000135.1:0-5793 GCA_035546895.1 Polyangia bacterium | reverse complement strand
GAGCCCGCGGCCGGCGAAGATGTCGGAGATCTTGCCGATCCCGATCACCTCCTGCCCGGCGGCCCGGAGGTGGTCGAGCAGCGTGGGCTCGGGCGGCACCAGCGCGTAGTCGCGCCGGTTGTAGGTGCGGCGGAAGGCGCCGGGCGCCCCCACGAACGGGCGGGCGATCACCCGGCCGATCCGGTGGCGGTCGGCGATCGCCCGCGCCGCCTCGCAGATCCGGTAGAGCTCGGCGAGCGGGACCACCTCCTCGTGCGCCGCGATCTGCAGGACCGAATCGGCCGAGGTGTAGAGGATGAGATCGCCGGTCGCCAGGTGCTGCGGCCCGAGCTCGTCGATGATCGCCGTCCCGGAGGCGGTCTTGTTGCCGAGGAGCCCGCGCCCCGCGGCCGCGCGCAGGGCGTCGGTGATCGGCGGCGGGAAGCCGCGCGGGAAGGTGGCCATCGCCTGCTCGGTCACCAGCCCGGCCATCTCCCAGTGCCCGGTGATGGTGTCCTTGCCGGCCGAGGCCTCGCGCATGGTCCCCCAGGCCCCGCCCGGCGTGGGCGCCGCCGATACGCCCGCGATCGCCGTCAGCCGGCCGAGCCCGAGCGCCTCGAGCGCCGGGAGCCGCAAACCGCCCACCACCCGCGCCAGGTTGCCGAGCGTGTCGGCCCCCGCGTCGCCGTAGGCGCCGGCGTCGGGCGCCTGCCCGCAGCCGACGCCGTCGGCAACCAAAATGACGGCGCGTCGAAAAGGAGCCACCTCATGAGTTTGCACCGGCCAGCAGTCCATTACCATGGTAATGTAATCGACATGGCGCTGGCGCGGTCGCGGCTCACGGCCCAGGGGCAGATCTCGGTCCCGGCGGAGATCCGGCGCAAGCTGGGGTTGGCTGCCGGCTCCGTCCTCGAGTGGGACGAGGAGGACGGGAAGATCGTGGTGCGGAAGTCAGGGAAGTACACCTTCGAGGACATTCACGAGGCGCTCTTCCCCAAGGGGCCGCCGCCCGCCAAGACCGTCGAGGAGATGGACGAGGGGATCCGGCGATACATCCGGAAGAAGTATGCGCGCCGTTGACACGAACGTGCTCGTCCGGCTGGTGGCGCGCGACAACTCGCCACAGCTCGCCGCCGCGCGGTCGTTCGTGGCCGGCGGCGTCTGGGCGTCGCAGCTCGTTCTCGTGGAGACCGCCTGGGTGCTGCAACAGACCTACGGATTCGACGACGCCCAGCTCGCCGAGGCGCTCGAGATGCTGCTCGACAACGAGCGCCTGACCGTCCAAGAGGCCGACGTCGCCATCGCCGCGCTCTCTCTCTTCAAGAAGCGCCCCGCGCTGGGGTTCGCGGACTGCCTGATCCTGGAGACGGCGCGCAAAGCAGGCCACCTGCCCCTCGGCACCTTCGACCGCGAGCTCGGCAAGGCCGACGGCGCCCGCCGGCTCTGACCGCCGGCGCGCTCACGCGCGCGGGATCTGGGACAGGCGATCGAAGTGGCGGTCCCGGGTGCAGAGCACGAGATCGTGCTGCAGCGCCAGCGCCGCGCTCCACATGTCGTTGGTCGGAATGGGCGTCCCTTGCCGGCGGAGCTGCGCGTAGACGGCGGCGTAGTGGTGCGTCGTCTGCTCGTCGGCGTAGAGGATCTCGACACCGTCCTTGAGCAGGAACCGCCGCAACAGGCGTTCGTTCTCCACCGCGCGGGTCCCCGCGGCGAAGCCCGCTCGCAACTCGCCGACGACCACGAACGGCAGGAAGACCTCGTCGGCGCTCTCGACCAAGTCGGCGACGGCTTCGTCGCCGGTCAAGAGGTCGTCGTAACGGTTGGCGTCGAGCGCGAGCCTCACTTCCAGAGCTCGGGGTCGATGCGCCGCTGCGCGGCCAGCGCCTGCGCGAGCTCGGGGTCCTTCGATCGGGCGCCCAGCAGATCGCGAACCGAGCGGCGCCGCGGGCGCTCGACGTCTAGGTCGAGCCCCTCGATCATGGCCTCCACCGCCGCCTGGTTCAGCGTCTTCCGCTCCTGCCGTGCCCGGCGCCGGAGGGCCGCGTCGACCTCCTTGGGGATCTTGCGAATCGTGTACTGCATGCCGGCATGCAGTATAGCAGGCAATTCTCCTACTCGCCCCAGCCGGGCTCGGGGTCGTCGGCGTAGTTCTCGAAGCGGGTGTACTCCTTGATGAAGGTCATCTTCACGGCGCCGGTGCCGCCGTTGCGGTGCTTGCCGATGATGACCTCGGCCAGCGCCGTGGGGCTGCCGCCGTCGGGGGTGTCGCCGCCGGCCATGTCCTCGCGGTGGATGAAGAGGACCATGTCGGCGTCCTGCTCGATGCTCCCCGACTCGCGCAGGTCGGAGAGGCGCGGCTTCCCTTCGCGCTTCTCCACCTCGCGGTTGAGCTGCGAGATGGCGATGATCGGCACCTTGAGGTCCTTGGCCAGCGCCTTGAGGCCGCGCGAGATGTCGGCGATCTCCTGCTGCCGGTTGTCGTCGCGGCGGGTGCTGGCCCCGCGCGCGAGCTGCAGGTAGTCGACCACGATCAGCCCCAGCGGCGGCGGCGGCGGGCGGCCGTCGGTCACCGGCGGCGGCGGGGGGAAGTACTTGGGGTCGCTCCTGAATCGACGCGCCTTGGCCCTGATCTCCATGATGGAGATCGCCGAGGAGTCGTCGATCAGGATGGGCGCCGAGGCGAGCCGGCCGGAGGCGGGGTGGATCTTGTTCTTCCAGTCGGCGTACTCGAGGAAGCCGCGCTTGATCTTCGAGGAGTCGATGCGCGCCTCGCCGGCCAACATGCGCTCCATGAGCTCGTACTTCGACATCTCCAGCGAGAACAGCAGGCAGGGGATGTTGTGCTGCAGCGCCGCGTGCATGGCGACGTTGACCGCCCAGGAGGTCTTGCCGCCGCCGGGGCGGGCGGCGACGATGATCAGGTTCTCGCGCTGCAGGCCCGCGGTCAGCTCGTCGAGCTTGGAGAACCCGGTCGGCACCCCGGTGACCGCCTTCCGCTCGGCGGTGCGCACCTCCAGGTTGTGCAGCACCTCCTCCATCAGGTCGCCGGTCGCCGAGTAGGTCTCGCGCCGGTTCTGCTGGGCGACCTTGAAGATCTTGTTCTCCGCCTCGTCGAGGAAGGGCTCGAACTCGCCGAAGTCGCCGTAGGCGGTGGACTGCACCTCGGCGCAGGCGGCGATGAGGCGCCGCAGCGTCGCCTTCTCGCGCACCAGGCGCGCGTAGTGGAGCACGTTCTCGGCGGTGGGGACGGCGTTGGCCAGCCCCATCAGGTACGACTCGCCCCCCTCGAGGCGCCCCAGCATGCCGCGCGTCTTCAGCTCGTCGGCGACCGCCACGAAGTCGAGCGCCTGCCGCCGCTTGTCGATGGCCAGCATCGCCTCGAAGATCTCGCGGTGGACCGGCAGGAAGAAGTCGTCGACCTGGAGGTTGGTCCCCACCTCGTCGAACGCCGAGGGCTTGATGAAGATGGCGCCCAGCACCGACTTCTCGGCCTCGATGTTGTGCGGCGGCGTGCGCGCCGCCGGCGCCGGGCTCGAGCTGACCACCTCCAACATGGGGTCCGCGATTCTACGCTCCGGCGCGGGCGTTCGAGCGAGGAACGACCGATCGCCTGTGGATAGATAAAAAAAGGGCGCCGCCGTGAGGCAGCGCCCTTTGAACGTGACGTTCGTGGAAGAGCTAGTCTTCCTTCTCTTTCTTGACCACCCAGACCTTGATGGTGGCGGTGACGCCGCGTCCCAGCTTGACCGGGACCTCGGCCAGGCCGAGCGCCTTGATCGGCTCCTCGAGGTGGATCTTCTTGGCGTCGACGTGCACGCCTTTCTCCTGCAGCGCCTCGGAGATGTCGCGCGCGGTGACCGAGCCGAACAGCTTGTCCTCCTCGCCGACGGCGCGCGCGATCGAGACCGCCACCTGCGAGAGGTTGTCGGCCTCCGCTTGCGCCTCCTTGGCCAGCTTGGCGGCGCGCGCGGCGATGACCCGCTTCTCGTGCTCGACGCGCACGATGTCGCCCGCCGTCGCCTTGATGGCCAGCCCGCGCGGCAAGAGGTAGTTCCGCGCGTAGCCCGGCTTGACGTTCACCACCTCGCCCGACTTGCCGAGGTTGTCCATGTCGTCTCTCAGGATGACCTGCATGGCCTCACGCTCCCGTGACCGCGAACGGCATGAGCGCGATCATCCGCGCCCGGTTGACCGCCGTGGCGATGGCGCGCTGGTGCTTGGCGCAGTTGCCGGTGAGACGGCGCGGCACCAGCTTGCCGCGGTCGGTGATGAAGTACTTGAGCAGCGAGGCGTCCTTGTAGTCGATCTTGATCGCCTCGTCCGCGCAGAACTTGCACTGCTTGCGCCGGCCGACGGGGCGCTTCTTGTCGTCCCCGCCGCGCCCGCCGCGCTCGCCCTTGCCCTCGGTTGCGTCCATGGATGCCATCGCTCAGCTCTCCTTCCGGCCGCGGCCGGGCTCGTCGACGCCGCCGAACACGGCCTCTTCGAAGTCGAATGCGCCCTCGTCATCCTCGAACGGCGAACGCGCCTCGGCCTGGCCGGTGGCGATCGCCTCCTCGTCCGGTCCGGGCGTCGAGGCCTTGGCGAACGACTCGTCGGTCACCTCGGAGGTGCGCCCCGCGGGGTCGACGTTCTCCTCGATCTTGACCGAGTAGTAGCGGATGACCGAGTCGGTGAGGCGCAGGTTGCGCTCGACCTCTTCGACCAGGCCGGCGGTGCCGAGGTAGGAGAAGAAGAGGTAGATCCCCTTGAGCTGCTTCTTCACCTCGTAGGCCAGCTTCCGCTTGCCCCAGTTGTCCACCTTCAGCAGCGTGCCGCCGCCGGTCTCGACGACGCCGCGGATCTTCTGGTTCACCTGGGCGATCACGTCGGTGGTGCTGTCGGGACGCAGGATGTAGATGGTCTCGTACTCCCGCTTGCGGCCGGCGAGATCGCGGGCCGATCCCCTCCGCTGCGTGGTGGCCGCCCCCGGGGGGGTGGCCGCGCCGGCGCGCGTCGCCGGCTCCGTTCCGGTTGCGCTCATCGTTCTCTCCTTATGGGCTGTTCTTGGTCCGTGTCGCCACGGGCAAGGAGTGACGGCGAAGGCGTGACCATTCACGCCCTGTCGTCGCTGTCAGTTCCGGGTGTCCTTGTTGTTGCTCTGACCTTTGCCGTTGAACTTGTTCATCGCCGCGGTGAGGCCGACCTTGACGATGGCCTCGACGGCGTCGGCCGCCGCCCCGATCAGGTCGGGGAGCTCCTTCGCCTCGGCGCGCGAGAAGTTGGACAGCAGGTAGTTGGCCGGGTCGTGCCCCGGCGCGGGGCGGCCGACGCCGACCCGCACGCGCGCGAACGCGGCGTCGCCCAGATCGGCCAGCATCGAGCGGACGCCGTTGTGGCCGCCGTGGCCGCCGCCGGCGCCCAGCTTGAGCCGCCCGAACGGCAGGTCGAGCTCGTCGTGCACGACGACGACGTCGGCGACCGGCACTTTCCAGAAGCCGGCCACCCGCGCCACCGCCTGTCCGCTCACGTTCATGTACTCCATCGGCTTGCAAAGAAGGACGCGCTCGCCAGCGATCGTGACCTCGCAGATCTCGGCGCCGAACTTGGCCCGCGGCGGGTTGCCGCGCGCGCGGGCCAGGAGCTCGTCGACCACCTTGAACCCCAGGTTGTGCCGGTTGTCCTGGTACTCCGGTCCAGGGTTGCCGAGCCCAACCACGAGGCGCATGCGCGGGGTCGATTAGATCGGGGGACGTCGCGCGCTACGCGCGCTTTGGTCCCCCGCGCCCCCGGCTCGCTCCGGGCTGGCAAAGCCACCCTCCGCTCGCGCACGTC
>DASZVW010000134.1:0-7566 GCA_035546895.1 Polyangia bacterium | reverse complement strand
GCGGGGACCCTGGGAGGGTCCCCGCGCCCCCCCGCGACGGACTCCGCTCGGCAAAGCCGAGCTCCGTCCACGCGATCGAACACGCCCCCGCCGGCGCCGAAGCCGGTCTCGGCGTCGACCGCCGCCCGGGACGACGACAAGCGGCGCGAGCGCGAGCAGCGGCGGCTGGCACGCCGCGTGGAGACGCTGGAGGCGGATGTGAGCAAGCTGGAAGCCGAGCTGGCCGCCGTCCGCGCCGACCTTGTCGCGGATCACGCCGGCGACTGGCAGAAGCTGCACGCGCTGGCCGAGCGGGAGCGCGAGCTCGACGCCCTCTTGACCCGCCGGATGGCCGAATGGGAGGCCGCCAGCGCCGCGGCCCTCAACCCGGATCCGAATTCCTCCGATTGATCCTCCCGGACCCTGCGGTCGGACTCTGGTTTCCGGTCCGGAGCATTGCATCGCCCCGGCTGGGTCCTACCTTGATCGTGTAAACTTGAGGGGTTCTCTCCGGGAGGTATCCGGATGCGGTTCGCTGGCTTGGTCGCATGTGGGTTCGCAGTCGCCGCGGGCGGCTGCGCGACACGTCCGACCCCGGCGGTCCGCGGCCCGGGCCCGGCGCCCGCGAGCGAGGTCTCCGGCGTCTGGGACGCGCTCTCCCGCACCACCATCGGCGAGGGCGTGGGGGCCGGCGACACCCGGATCGAGAAGCAGGAGTGGCACCTCACGCAGGCCGGCAGCTCGATCAGCGGCTACTACATCGCCGCGCTGACCTTCGTCTCGGGCGACGGCCGCCCCTACATCTGCAGCCGCCGGCCGGAGTTCTCGGCGACCCAGACCTTCGACGTCACCGGGCACGTCCACGACGGCCGGATCGAGATCGAGGAGAAGGAACAGCGCACCGGCAGCGAGGCGAACCGCTGCAACCCGGGGCAGAAGCAGCTCGCGCGCTACAGCGGGCAGCTCGACGGCGACGTGCTGACGCTGCGGAGCGGCGCCCAGCGCCAGACGCTGTACCGGATCCGCCACCCCGAGGAGGCGCAGCCGCTGGTGGCCGACGCCACCGCCCCCACCGACGAGGAGCCGCTCTCCGAGGATCCGCGCCTCTCCGATCGCCGGACCGCGCCGGCCTCGACGGCCCCCGGCGCCTCGCTGCCGCCCGCCGACGTGAGCGGGACCTGGATCTGGGAGCACAGCGGCGTCGTCCCCGGCGGCGACGAGAAGCAGGAGCGCGAGGAGTGGCACGTCACCCAGGACGGCAGCAAGCTCTCCGGCTACTACGACCGCGTCGTCCACCAGGTGTCGACCGACGGCCAGGCCTATCGCTGCAGCATGGCGCTCGACTTCCAGATCGTCACCCGCTACCAGTTTCGGGGCGAGGTCGACGGCAGCAAGGTCATGATCTACGAGAGCTCGTTCGAGGTGCTCAACCCGAACGCCTGCGACAACGGCAAGCGGCGCCTCGACGCCTACGAGGGGCAGGCCTCCTCCGACGAGCTGCGCCTCGTCTGGGGGGTCGGCGGCCAGGTCCTCCACCGCCCCCGCCCCGACGTCCCGACCCAGCGGTTTTAATCGGCCCGGCGCTGCGAATCGACCGCCGGCGTAGATCGGCCATCAAATGCATGGGGCCCGTCGCGCGGCGGCCGTATCCGCGCGTCCGACGAGCGCAAAACAAGCGGCGGTTCAGGATGTTCGTGCCGCCGCGTGCTCGCCGCGCGTTAGCCTGAGTCACCGGCCGCGAGACCGGGCGCCAACGGACGCTTGCCCCTGTTTCGTGCGGGCCTGAACGCGGCGGCTCGGAGCCCTACCGCCGCCCGCACGATGGCGCTCGTCGGACGCGCGGATACGGCCGCCGCGCCAGGGCGCTGGTCCGGGACCCTTGAGTCTGCGTCGCCGTCGGCCGTCCACCGTGCGCGCGCGTCGCTATACGCGCGCGCGCGGGCACTACCCTCAGCCCTTCGAGGCCTTGAGCTCCTTGTCGATGACGGCCTTGAAGGCGTCGAGCGGCTGGGCGCCCACCAGGCGGGTGCCGTTGATGAAGAAGGTCGGCGTCCCGGTGACGCCGAAGTTGGCCCCCTCCTTGTCCTCGGCGTCGACCTTGTCCTTGAACTTGCCGGAGTCGAGCGCGGCCTTGAACTTGGTCATGTCGAGCCCCAGCTCCTGCGCGTACTTCTCCAGCGAGGCGCGGTCGAGCGCCTGCTGGTTGGCGAACAGCTTGTCGTGCATCTGCCAGAACTTCCCCTGCTCGTTGGCGGCCAGCGCCGCCTCCGCGGCCAGGTGCGCCTTGTCGTGGAACGGCAGCGGGAACTGCTTGAAGGCGATGCGGAGCTTCCCCTTGTACGCCTCCTCGAGCTGCTTGACCGTCGGCGCCGCGCGCCCGCAGAACGGGCACTGGAAGTCGCTCCAGGCCACCAGCGTGACCGGCGCCGAGGCCGGCCCCTTCACCGGCGCGTCGCCCACCTTGACGTCGAACTTCCCCCCCTGGTCGTCGGGCGCGCCCGCCGGGGCCGGCGGCGGCGCCAGCGCGGCGGTCTCGATCCGCTTGGTGTAGACGTCCTTGAGCGGCGTCCCCTTCTTGAGGAGGGCGTCGGCTTCCTTGATCTCGTCGTCGATGATCTTCTGGAAGGCCTCGGCCGGCTGCGCGCCCACCACCTGCCGCCCGTCGATGAAGAACGTCGGCGTGCCGTTGGCGCCGAGCGCGGTGCCGGTCTTGGAGTCCTCGGAGACCTCGTCCTTGATCTTGGGGTCGTCCCAGTCCTTCTTCCACTTGGCGACGTTCAGCCCCACCTCGCCCGCGTACTTCTCGATGTCGGTACGCGTGAGCGCGGTGTTGTTCTCGTACATCTTGTCGTGGAGCTTCCAGGCCTTGTCGGCCCCCTGGCGCGCCGCCGCCTGGAAGGCGGTCGCCGCGTCCATCGCGTGCTCGTGGAACGGCAGCGGCTGGTTCATCCAGACCAGCGACAGGTCCTTGCCGTACTTGTCGAGCAGCGCCTTCACCGTCGGCTCGGCCCGCTTGCAGAACGGGCACTGGAAGTCGCTGAACTCGACCATCGTCACCTTGGTCGCCTTGGCCCCGCGCCGCAGATCGTGCGCGAAGGGGACCACCTTCTTCGAGCCCCCCTCCGGCGCGCTGCCGCCGCTGGGCGCCGAGCCGCCGCCCAACGACTTCTGCTTGTCGTCGATGGCCGCCAGGATCTCGCCCATCCCCTTCCCCTGCTTGGCCATGTCGATGGCCAGCCGGGCCAGGATCGGGCTCCTCGGACAGTTGGGGTCCTTCTTGAGGCAGCCGGCGACCTTCCCCATCCCGCAGCCGCACTCGCAGTCGCGCTCGTTGAGCGCCTGCATGGCGGTCACCTTCTGCTTGTCGGAGAGGCCCGCGAAGCTAACGCCGGTCACCGAGGCGAGATCGGCCGACTTGGTCCACCCTTCCGGGAACTCGCTCTCGGACTTGTAGATCTTGTCCGGCATCTTGGTGCCGGCCGGCACGGCGTCGTTCGACTTCTCGGCCGCCGCCTCCGTGGCGTCGCCGCCGTGTCCGCCCTTCGTTTGCCCGGTCAGGTAGCCGGTCATGAACCCGACCGCCAACCCGGTCACCAGGGGCCAGAGCCAGGTCGTCGGCCGGGGCTCGCTCGCTTGCGCCATGGTCGGCGCTTATAGCATCACTCCTCGTCGTCGTCGCTCGAGGCGCGCTTGCCGCCGGCGTCGAAGTCCAGCTCGCCGGCGAACATGTCGTCCATCATGTCCTCGACGGACGCGAAGTAGCCGTCGCGGCGGAGCTCCTCGCGCTCGAACTCCTCGAAGGTCTGGTAGGTCCTCTGGTCGACGTAGCGGCTCATGGGCGTCTCCTTTATTGCGGGGTCGAGGGGGTCGAAACCGACATGTAGGTATAGAGAATACCTGGCCGCACATGCCGTCAAATTTTCTCCAGGTTCCGCGATAATCGCTTCGCGGTTCCCGAATCTATTTACCGGCTTGGCCGGTAAGCCCCCGGCGTGTTTATCTACGGGGGCGCTCCGGTCGCATCATCATGGGAAGGGTCATCGCGGTCGCGAACCAGAAGGGGGGCGTGGGGAAGACCACCACGGCGGTGAACCTCGCCGCCTCGCTGGCGGCGGCCGAGAAGCGGGTGCTGCTGGTCGACGTCGACCCCCAGGGGAACGCCAGCTCCGGGCTCGGCCGCGCGCAGACCGACGCGGGCGAGCCGAGCGTCTACGACCTCCTGGTCGGGCAGCCCGGCCAGCCGGCGTTGGAGGAGGTCATCCGCAAGACCGACCTCCCGCACCTCGACCTCATCCCCGCCAACGCCGACCTGGCCGGCGCCGAGATCGAGCTGGTCCCGGTGACCGACCGCGAGCGGCAGCTGCGCGGCCCGCTGCGCGCGGCGGCCGAGCGCTACGACTACGTCCTCATCGACACCCCGCCCTCGCTGGGGCTGCTCACGCTGAACGCGCTCTGCGCGGCGGACGCGGTGCTGGTGCCGCTGCAGTGCGAGTACTACGCGCTCGAGGGGCTGTCGGCGCTGCAGCGGACCATCCAGCTGGTGGCCGACAACCTCAACCCCGGCCTCGACATCGAGGGGATCGTCCTCTGCATGGTCGACCCGCGCCAGAACCTGACCGAGCAGGTGGCCAGCGAGGTGCGCGCGCACTTCGAGGGGAAGGTCTTCACCACCACCATCCCGCGCAACGTGCGTCTGTCGGAGGCGCCGTCGTTCGGCAAGCCGATCCTCCTTTACGACATCGCCTCCAAGGGGGCCAAGAGCTACCTCGATCTGGCGCGCGAGCTGCTCACCCGCCAGGCGGCCGGCGGCAAGGGGACCGACGACAAGCGCCAGCCGGCGACGGCGGCCGGCCGATGAGCGCCCCCAAGCGAAAGGCGCTCGGCCGCGGGCTGGCGGCGCTGATCCCCGGCGCGCCGGCGCCCGCGGCCCCCGGGCTGGTGGCGCGCCGCCCGGCCGATGGCCCGCGCGACGGCGTGCGGACGCTGCCGGTCGAGGAGATCCACCCCTCCCCCGGCCAGCCGCGGACGACCTTCGACGACGCCCGGCTCGAGGAGCTGGCGGCCTCGATCCGGATGCAGGGGATCATCCAGCCGCTGATCGTGCGCGCGCGCGGGGCAGACGGCGGCTACGAGCTCATCGCCGGCGAGCGGCGCTGGCGGGCGGCGCAGCGCGCGGGGCTGCACGAGGTCCCGGCGGTGGTGCGCGACGTGGCGCCCACCCAGGCGTTCGAGATGGCGCTGGTCGAGAACCTCCAGCGCGAGGACCTGAACCCGCTCGAGGAGGCGGCCGGCTACCAGCGCCTCATCGAGGAGTTCGGCTACACGCAGGAGCAGCTCTCCGAGCGGGTCGGCAAGGACCGCAGCACGGTGGCGAACTCGCTGCGCCTGCTGCGCCTGCCGGAGAGCGTGCGGGGGATGCTGGCCGAGGGGCGGCTCTCGATGGGCCACGCCCGGGCGCTGCTGGGCCTGGAAGCGGCGGCGGCGATGGAGAAGCTGGCGCGCAAGATCGTCGCCGGCGAGCTGTCGGTCCGCAAGGTCGAGGAGCTGGTCCGCCGCGCGCGCGAGGAGGCGCGCCCCGCCCCGGCGGCGCCGGCCGCGCGACAGCCGTCGGCGAGCGCCCGCGACCTGGCGATGCGCCTCACCCGCGCGCTCGGCACCCGCGTCGAGGTGGTGGAGGTCGGCCAGGAGCGCGGCCAGATCGCCATCCACTACCACTCGCTCGATCAGCTCGACGCCCTGCTGGAAAGGCTGCTGCACTCGTGAGCGCCGCGGCGTCGCTGGAGCTGACCTACCGCTCGGACGCCGCCCTCCTCGTCGCCTACGCCAACCAGATCGCGCGCGGGCAGCTGCTGATCGACACCGACGAGAAGCTGCCGGCGGGCGCCACGGTGCAGCTGCGCCTGGTGGCCCCCACGACGTCGATCGCGGTCACCGGCGTGGTGGCCCGGGCGGGCGGCGACCCGAACGGCGCCGGCCGCCCGCCGGAGACGGCGCTGACCATCACCTCGCGCCCCGAGACGTTCGGCGAGGGGGTCGACAAGCTGGCCTTCGGGTTCAAGGGGCTCAAAGCGCTGGTCGCCGCCTCGCAAGCGGCGCCGCGCGCGCTCCTCATCCGCTACCTGCGGTCGATCGTCACCTGCGAGGTGATCGAGATCGATCAGCGGCGGCTCGACGAGCCGGGCGCGATCTGCAACGTCGACCTCGGCGTCGTCGATCTCGACTCCACCGGCGCCGCCGGCTACGAGCTCTACGCGCGGCTGCGCGAGCACCGCGAGGCCGGCTCGGCGCCGGTGCTGGCGGTCGCGCAGCTCGAGCGGGATCGCGTGCGCGCGGCGTCGCTGGGGTTCGACGAGGCGCTGGCCAACCCGCCGGCGTTCGTCGAGCTGCAGGCCTCCGTGCTCCGCGCGCTCGGCAAGCCCCTGTCAGTACGGACGATCTAATCAGCCGGCGCGGCGGCGGGCGGAGGTGACGGTGTTGACCAGCAGCATGGCGATGGTCATCGGGCCGACGCCGCCGGGGACCGGCGTGATGGCCGAGGCGCGCTCGGCGGCGGCGGCGAAGGCCACGTCGCCCAGAAGCTTGCCGTTCGCCTGCCGGTTGATCCCCACGTCGATGACCACCGCGCCCGGCTTGATCCACTCGCCGCGGATCATCTCGGCGCGCCCGACCGCGGCCACCACCAGGTCGGCCCGCCCGACCACCGCGCCGAGCTCGCGCGTCTTCGAGTGGCAGAGCGTGACCGTCGCGTTGGCGTTGGTGAGCAGCGCCGCCATCGGCTTGCCGACCATGTTCGAGCGCCCCACCACCACGGCGTCGGTCCCGGCCAGCGCCAGGCCGCTCTCCGCGATGAGCCGCATGATCCCGAACGGCGTGCAGGCCACGAAGCGCGGCTCGCCCATCACCAGGTGGCCGAGGTTGTCGGGGTGGATCCCGTCGACGTCCTTGCGCGGGTCGACCGCCTGCATGATCTCGCGCGCCTCGAGCCCGGCCGGCAGCGGGAGCTGGATCAGGATCCCGTCGACCGCCGGATCGGCGTTCAGCTTGCCCACCAGCGCCAGCAGGTCGGCCTGCGCGATGGTCGCCGGCAGCCGGTGGTCGAAGGTGCGGATCCCCGCCTGCGCGCAGGCGGCGGTCTTGTTGCGCACGTAGATCTGCGACGCCGGGTCCTCGCCCACCAGCACCACCGCCAGCCCCGGCTCGACCCCGCGGGCGCGGAGCGCGCCGACCTCGCCCGTCAGGTCCGCCTTGATGCGCGCCGCGAGCGCCTTGCCGTCCAGAATCTTGGCCGCCATCGCCGGTCGTATAGCACGGGCCGCGGGCGCGGCGCGCGCGCCGGCGGCGATCGCGCAACCGCCGGCGGCGATCGTTCGAAGACGTCTCCGCAATGTTCGGGGCGTCGACAGGGCGAGCGAGAGCGGCCGCGGTGCTGGCGGCGCTGGTGGCGGCGCGCGCGTCCGCCGCCCTGGCCGCGGCCGGCGCCGGCCGCCTCGCGACCGGCGCCCTCGGGCGGGTCGAGCGGATCGTGGCCGGCGCCGATCGCCTGTTCGCGCTCGACGGCGGCGAGGTGGTGACCTTCGACGGCGACGG
>DASZVW010000133.1:0-6098 GCA_035546895.1 Polyangia bacterium | reverse complement strand
GTGGGCGCCGTCGGCCCCCACGGCGAGCGCGACGTCGATCCGGTCGTTCACGTAGAGGCGGGCGCCCACCGCCGCCGTCGCCGCGCGCAACGCGCGGGCGAGCTCGGTCAGCGCCCGCCCGTCGAGGTCCTTCTCGCGCAGCTGCACGGCGACCTCGGCCGGGTCGAGGCCGCTCCCCGCGATCCCGGCCAGTCCCTGCTCGACGACGGCGACCAGCGGACGGCCGCCCGTCGCCGCGCGGTCGGTGACGAGGTAGAGCCGCGGCGGCCGGGGAACCTGGGCGCGGGCGTTACTCAATCAACCCGTCGACGGGGGAGGAGGCGGTCGCGTAGAGCTTGCGGGGGATGCGGCCGGCGCGGAAGGCGCGGCGGCCGGCGATGACCGCGTCGCGCATGGCGTCGGCCATCATCAACGGATCGCGCGCCCCGGCGATGGCGGTGTTCATGAGGACGCCCGCGCAGCCGAGCTCCATCGCCACCGCCGCGTCGGACGCCGTCCCCACGCCGGCGTCGACGATGATCGGCACCGTGGCCTGCTCGAGGATGATCCGGATGTTGTACGGGTTGCGGATGCCGAGGCCGGAGCCGATCGGCGCCGCCAGCGGCATCACCGCCGCGCAGCCGACGTCTTCCAGCTTCTTGGCCAGGATGGGGTCGTCCAGGCAGTAGGGGAGGACGGTGAAGCCGTCATTGACCAGGACGCGCGCGGCCTCCAGCGTGGCCGGGCCGTCGGGGAACAGCGTCTTCTGGTCGCCGATCACCTCCAGCTTGACCAGCTCGGCGATCCCCAGCTCGCGCGCCAGGCGGCAGGTGCGGATCGCCTCCTCGGCGGTGTAACAGCCGGCGGTGTTGGGGAGGATCGTCTGCCGCGCGCGGTCGATGGTGTCGAGGACGTTCGGCTTGCCGGGCGTCAGGTCGACGCGGCGGAGCGCCACGGTGACGATCTCGGCGCCCGAGCGGCGGATCGCCTCCCGCCCCTCCTCGAGCGTCCGGTACTTGCCGGTGCCGACCAGCAGGCGGGAGGTGAACTTGCGGCCGCCGAGGACCAGCGGGTCGTCGGCGTCGACGTTGGCCGGACCGCCCGCGCCGCCGCCCGAGCCACCGCCGACGAAGGCCACGATCTCGATCTGGTCGCCGTCGGCCAGCGCGGCCTCGGTCCAGGTCTTGCGAGGGACCACGTCCTGGTTCCGCTCCACCGCCACCCGGGCGGGGTCGATCCCCATCGCCGCCAGCAGGCCGGAGACCGTGGTCCCGGGGGCCGCGGCCCGCTTCTCGCCATTGACCGTCAAGCGCAGGTCGTCCATCTGTGGTAGCGAAGCATAACCCGAAGCCGCCCATGCGTTGCCCCTTCTGCGCCGCGATCGAGGACAAAGTGGTGGACACCCGTCCGTCCGACGGGGACCAGGTCATCCGCCGCCGCCGCGAGTGCATCGGCTGCGGCCGCCGCTTCACCACCTACGAGCGGATCGACGAGATCCTGCCGCTGGTGGTCAAGAAGGACGGCCGGCGCGAGCCGTTCGATCGGGCCAAGATCCTGAGCGGGCTCAAGAAGGCCTGCTCCAAGCGGCCGGTGCCGGTCGAGGTGCTGGAGGGGGCGGCCGACAAGATCGAGCGGGCGCTCGAGACCGGGGACAAGGAGATCCCCTCGTCCAAGATCGGCGACGCGGTGATGGACGCCCTGCGCGACATCGACGAGGTGGCCTACGTCCGCTTCGCCTCGGTCTACCGGTCGTTCCGCGACGTCGCCGAGCTGATGAACGAGCTGCAGAGCCTGGTCGGCAACCGCGGGCGCCGGCCGTGAAGCCGGCCTTCTCGGCCGCCGACGCGCGGTTCATGCGGCGGGCGCTGGTGCTGGCCGAGCGGGGGCGGGGCACCACCCGGCCGAACCCGGTGGTGGGCGCGGTCATCGTGCGCGGCGGGCGGATCGCGGCCGAGGGGTACCACCGCAAGGCGGGCGAGGCGCACGCCGAGGTGAACGCGCTGGCGCGGCTCGCCGGCGGCGCGCGCGGGACCACCATGTACGTGACGCTCGAGCCGTGCGACCACACCGGGCGCACGGGCCCCTGCACCGAGGTGCTGCTGGCGGCGCGGCCGGCGCGGGTGGTGATCGGCTGCCGCGATCCCAACCCGCTGGTCGACGGGCGGGGGATCGCGCGGCTGCGCCGGGCGGGGATCCGCGTCGACGTCGGCTGCCTGGAGGCGGAGTGCCAGGCGGCCATCCGCGCCTATTCGGTGTGGGTGCGCGAGCGGCGCCCGCTGGTGACGCTGAAGGCGGCGGCGACGCTGGACGGCTTCATCGCCGAGCGGCCGCGCGCCCGGGCGCCGCGCCGCCGGCCGGCCCCGGTCTGGATCACCGGCCCCGAGGCGCGGGCGGCGGCGCACGAGCTGCGGGCGGCGCACGACGCGGTCCTGGTCGGCGCCGGGACGGTGCGCGCCGATGACCCGCACCTGACCGTCCGGCTGGCCGCGCGGCGGCTCGCGCGGCAGCCGCTGCGGGTGGTGCTGGCGGGCCGCCGGCCGCTGCCGCCGCGCGCGCACGTCTTCGACGCGGCGGCGCCCACTTTGACCATCGAGGATCCGCGCGGGCGGGTGGCGCCCCGGCGCGCGCTCGCGCTGCTGGCGGCGCGCGGGATCCAGTCGGTGCTGGTCGAGGGGGGGGCGGCGATCGCGGGCGCCTTCGTCGCCGCCGGGCTGGTCGATCGGGTGGCGCTGTTCGTGGCCCCCAAGCTGCTGGGCGGTGGCCTGGGGGTGGCGGCGGGCGGCGATCTGCCGGCCGCGCGCGCGCTCAAGCTGGGGAAGATCTCGGCCGTCTCCGTCGGTCCGGACCTGCTGCTGACCGCCGACGTGGTCGGGGGCTGATGTTATAATTCTGGCGATTTCATGTTCACCGGCATCGTCCAAAACATCGGCACCGTCGACTCGATCGCCCGGGCCGAGCCCGACCACCCGGCCGCGCGGCTGACCGTCACCAGCGACCTGGACCTCACCGGCGTGGTGGTGGGGGCCAGCATCGCCGTCGACGGCGTCTGCCTGACCGTCGTCGAGCTGGACGTCGGGCGCGGGCGCTTCGCCGCCGACCTCGGCCCCGAGACGCTGATGCTGACCACCCTGGGGTCGCTGGAGCCGGGCGCGCGCGTCCACCTCGAGCGGCCGCTCCGTCTCGGCGACGAGCTGGGGGGGCACCTGGTGACCGGGCACGTCGACGCCGTCGGGCTCTTGGTGGCGCGGCGCGAGAACGGCTCGGCGCTCGATCTCGAGATCTCCGTCCCCGGGAACGCCGGCCGCGCCATCGCCCCCAAGGGGTCGATCGCCGTCGACGGCGTCAGCCTGACCATCAACGTGCTGGCCGACATGGCGGGGGCGGCGATCTTCGGCGTCACCCTCATCCCGCACACGCTGGCGGTCACCAAGCTGGGCGGCAAGGCGATCGGCGCCGCGGTCAACGTGGAGACCGACCTCATCGCCAAGCACGTCGAGCGGCTGGTCGGCCCCTACGCCGCCCGCGACGGCGCCGCCGCGCAGACGCCGGCCCGCCCGCTCTCGATCGAGACGCTGCGGAGGTACGGCGTTGTCCGCTGACCGTCACGCCGCGGTCGAGCGGGCGCTGGAGACCATCCGCGCCGGCGGGATGGTGATCCTGGTCGACGACGAGGACCGCGAGAACGAGGGCGACCTGACGATGGCCGCCGACCTCGTCACCCCCGAGGCGATCAACTTCATGGCCAAGGAGGGGCGGGGGCTCATCTGCCTCTCGGTCACCGAGGAGCGGGTCGCCCAGCTCGGGCTGCCGATGATGACCGCCGACAACCAGGCGCGCCACCACACGGCGTTCACGGTCAGCGTCGACGCCCGCCACGGCACCACCACCGGCATCTCGGCCCGCGAGCGGGCGGAGACCATCCGCGTCGCCGTCGCCCGCAACGCCGGGCCGGACGACCTGGTCATCCCCGGGCACGTCTTCCCGCTGCGCGCGCGGCGCGGCGGCGTCCTGGTCCGCTCGGGCCAGACCGAGGGGTCGGTCGACCTGGCGCGCCTGGCCGGGCGCGAGCCGGCGGGCGTCATCTGCGAGATCATGCGCGAGGACGGCGAGATGGCGCGCATGCCGGAGCTGGTCGAGTTCTCGCGCCGGCACGGGCTGCCGATCGTCAAGATCGCCGACCTCATCCAGTACCGGCTCGAGCGCGAGATGCTGGTCCGCCCGGTCTCGGAGGCCAAGCTCCGGCCGCGGCTCGGCGGCGTGACCAGCGAGTTCCGCGCGGTCGTCTACGCCACCGACGTCGAGGACACCGAGTACCTGGCGCTGGTCCTGGGCGAGGTCACGCCCGACAAGCCGATCCTGGTGCGCGTGCAGACCGCCAGCGTGCTGCGCGACGTGCTGGGCGCCTCGCCGTTCGAGGGGGACCACCCGGCGACGGTGCCGCTGCGGATGATCGAGGAGGCGGGCGCCGGGATCCTGCTCTACGTCTTCCCGCGCGGCCGCGCCAGCATGGTCGCCGACTTCAAGGGGTTCGCCGACGCGGCCGCCGGGGCCACGGGCGAGCCGGCCGTCAAGCCGGCGCGCGCGCCCGCGGAGCGCGTGGGGGAGGGCGGGCTTCGCCCGACCGAGCCCGTCGCGGGAGGGCTCGGGAACCCTCCCCGGGTTCCCGCGTTGACCGACTTTGGCCTGGGCGCGCAGGTGCTGGCGCACCTCGGCGCGCGCACGGTGCGCCTCCTGACCAACCACCCGCGCCGGATCGTCGGCCTCGGCGGCTACGGGATCGAGGTCGCGGAGTGCGTCCCCATCCGCCCGCCGCAGAGCGTGGTCGCGCTTCGCGGCGCCGACGGCGGCCAGAGGACCGCGTGAGCGAGGTCGAGAGCAAGGCCGTCTCCTACCGGTCGCCGGCCTCGGGGCACGCGCACGAGGGGGCGCTGGAGGCGCGCGGGCGCCGCTTCGCGCTGGTCGCCTCGCGCTTCAACGCCGAGGTCGTCGACCGCCTGATCGGCGGGGCGCGCCAGGCGCTGTGGGACGCCGGGGCCGCCGAGGCGGACGTGGAGCTGTTCCGCTGCCCGGGGGCGATGGAGCTGGCGGGGCTGGCCCGGCGCATCGCCGACGGCGGGCGGTTCGACGGCATCGTCTGCCTCGGCGTGGTGATCCGGGGCGGGACGCCGCACTTCGATCTGGTCGCCGGCGAGGCCGCGCGCGGCATCGGGGGCCTCTCCGCCAAGGGGCGCATCCCGGTCGCCTTCGGCGTGCTGGCCTGCGACACGCTGGCCCAGGCGCTGGAGCGCTCGGGGCCCGACAAGAAGGACAACCGAGGCTACGACGCCGCGATGGTCGCCGTCGAGATGGCCGATCTGTACGCGCGCCTGGAGGTGGGGGTGGCGCTGGCGCCCGCCGTTCCCCGCCGCCGCCCGTGAGCGTGATGGTCGGTCCCCGCCGCAGATCGCGCGAGATCGCGCTGCAGATCCTGCACCAGATGGACGCCGGCGGGGAGGGCCCGCTCGACGCCGACCAGATGATCGCCCGCTACTTCGCCCACCTGGCGATGGACAGCGCCCCCGTCAGCGACGACGAGGAGCCGGGGCGGGACCTGCGCGTCGATCGCGCGCTGGTCGACGAGCTCGTGCGCGGCGTCTCCGACCACCGCGCCGAGATCGACGCCTTGCTGGCCACGCTGTCGCGCAACTGGCGGCTCGAGCGGATGGGGATCGTCGAGCGCAACGTCATCCGCATCGCGCTCTACGAGCTCGCCCACGCCCCCGCGGTGCCCACGGCGGTGGTGATCAACGAGGCGGTCGAGCTCTGCAAGCGCTACGGCACCCCCGAGGGGGTCGCCTTCGTCAACGGGCTGCTCGATCGCGCCGCCACCGAGCTGGGCCGGCCCGCCTCCTGACCGGCCGCCCGGAGGGCGCAGCCGGCCGTCAGATGAGGATCGGGCCGCAGCCGATCTGGCCGGTGATCGGATTGCAGGCGCAGCCGTCCGGCGGCGGCGACTTGCAATAGGGATAGCCGCAGCTGCCGGCGTCGAAGGTCCCCGGCGGGCAGAGCCAGCGGCCGTACCAGCAGAGCGGCGCGTACCCGATCCCGGCGTTGTCGCCGCAGCTCTCGACGCAACCGAG
>DASZVW010000132.1:0-4219 GCA_035546895.1 Polyangia bacterium | reverse complement strand
CACCGCGCCTCAGCCCTGCTCGGCCGCCGCCCGCAGGAGCTCGCGCGCGATGACCATCTTCTGGACCTCGTTGGTCCCCTCGCCGATCTCGGCCAGCTTGGCGTCGCGCAGGTAGCGCTCGACGTCGAACTCGCGCGTGTAGCCGTAGCCGCCGTGGATCTGCACCGCCGCGTTGCAGGCGCGCACGGTGGCCCGCGCCGCGTAGTACTTGGCGATCGACGACTCCTCGGTGGTCCGCTGCCCCTGATCCTGCATCCAGGCCGCCCGCCAGACCAGCAGCCGGGCGGCGTCCAGCTCGGTCGCCATGTCGGCCAGCATGTGCTGGATGGCCTGGAAGTCCGACAGCGACTTGCCGAACTGCACCCGTTCCTTTGCGTATCGAACGGACGCCTCGAACGCCGCGCGCCCGATCCCCACCGACCAGGCGCCGATCCCGATCCGCCCCTTGTCCAGCACCGTGAGGGTGTCGAAGAAGCCGTTGTCGATCTCGCCCAGGCGCTGCTCGTCACCGACGGTGACGTCCTCGAACACCAGCTCGGTGGTGTCGGAGGCGCGCAGCCCCATCTTGTGGATGATCTTGCCCGTGCGGAAGCCGGGCATCCCGCGCTCGATGACGAAGGCGGTGAGCCCCTTGGCCTTCTTCTCGGGGCTGGTGGAGGCCATCACCACGAACACGCCCCCCACCGAGCCCTGGGTGATGAAGGTCTTGCTGCCGTTGATGACCCACTTGTCGGCGCCCCCTTGGCGAACGGCGCGCGTGCGGGCCGCGCCCGCGTCGGAGCCCGAGCCCGGCTCGGTCAGCCCCCAGCCGCCCAGCACCTCGCCGCTGGCCAGCCGCGGCAGGTACTTCCGCTTCTGCGCCTCGCTGCCGGCCAGGAGGATGTGCCCGGCGCAGAGCGAGTTGTGCGAGGCCATGGTCAGCCCCACCGAGGCGTCGGCGCGCGCGATCTCCTCCAGTGCGACCACGTAGTCGTGGAACTTCATCCCGGCGCCGCCGTACGCTTCGGGGACCTGCATGCCGAAGAGGCCCATCTCCCCCATCGGCTTGATTATCTCGTGCGGGAAGCGCTCCGCCTCGTCCCAGCTCCTGGCCTGGGGGACGATCAGCCGCTCGGCCAGCTCGCGCACCGACTTCTGCAGCACGCGCTGGTCGTCGGTCAATTCGAAGTCGATCATGGTTTTTTGGTCGTCGCGTCCTTGTGGGCGCCCTTGTACCGGTCCTCGGGGCCGGCGGGGGCGAAGATCTGCACCAGCTCGGCCTTGTCGGTCCCGGTGAACTTGGCGGCGTGCGGCTGTCCGGCGGGAATGTAGAGCGCTTCGGGGGCCTCGATGGGAAATTTTTCGCTCCCCACCGTCAGCTCGCCGGCCCCCGCCGCCAGGAACAGGATCTCGTCCGCGCCCGGGTGCGTGTTGCGCGGGACCTCGGTCCCCGGCTCGGCCTCCAGCTTGCCGAGGTAGACCGCCTTGTTCCCGGTGTGGGCCACGTCGAGCAGGGGCGTCACCTTGGCCTTGCCGCCGAACACCGGGATCGCCGCCGCGGCCGTCGGCTCGGCGACCACGAACTTGTCCCCGGGCGGGTTCGCCACCTTGGGGTCGTGGAGGACCTCGAACGCCGCGCGGCCGGCCGGGTCCTTGGGATCGCGGTAGACCTTCTCCGGCCCCGGCGGCACCAACAACTCCAGCAGCACCGCCGGCGTCTGCCGCCCCATGTTCTCGATCGCGTGCGGCATCCCGGGCGGGATGTAGATCGCCCACCCCTCGTCGAGCTTCTCGGCCGCCACGCCGGCCGCGCCCAGCACGCGCGCGTGGCCGCGCAGCACGTAGAGCAGCTCGGCCCCCGGGTGGCGGTGGAGCGCGATCCGGTTGGCCGGCGCCACGGTGAGCTGGGCCATCGCCGCCTTCTGGGCGTGCATGGTCGCCTCGTCGACCAGCAGCTTGACCGAGAACGGCGGCTGCGCCGGCGCGCTCCCGCGGTGCTTGCCGGCCGGCGCGGGCGGGCCGTGGTCGGGGGCGTCGGCGACCTTGAGCGTGAACTGCGCCGCCTGCCCCTCGAAGGCCAGCGGCACCACCACCGTGCTGCCGGGATCGATCCCCGCCAGCGACCAGGTGAGCGCGCTCGCCTGCAGGCAGGCCAGCAGCACCGGCGACTTCACCTCGTCGAGCGCCGGCTCGGCCTTGGTCACCTTGCCGCCCGGGCCCACGTCGACGGAGAGGTCGATCTTCCCCGCGACGTCCAGCGTGTCGGCCAGCGCCCGCTCGAAACAGCGGTTCACCTCCGGGCCGTGCGCCACCAGCGCCGACTGCAGGATGTCGGCGATGCGCGCCTCCTCGGGCTGGCTGGCCTGCGCGCGCGCCGCCGACGACAGGACCACCGCCAGCGCCACCGCCGACCCCGAACGGACCACCGTCCCGATCACGCCGCCGGCCTCCCGGTCGCCACGCGCGGCCGCAGCTCGCGCTCGATCCAGTCGACGATCGCCTGCGTCGAGGTCCCGGGCGTGAAGATGGCGGCCACGCCGAGCGCCTTGAGCGCCGCCGCGTCCTCGTCGGGGACGATGCCGCCGCCGAACAGCACCACCTCGCGCGCCCCGCGCGCGTCGAGCGCCGCCCGCACCGCCGGGAAGTGGGTCATGTGCGCCCCCGACATGATGGAGAGCCCGACCGCGTCGACCGACTCCTGCACGGCGGCGGCGGCCACCATCTCCGGCGTCTGGTGGAGCCCGCTGTAGATGACCTCGTACCCGGCGTCGGCGAGCCCGCGCGCCACCACCTTGGCGCCCCGGTCGTGCCCGTCGAGCCCGACCTTGGCCACCAGGATGCGCAACTTCTGAAGCTTCGGATCCACGAACGAAAATTCTATCACGCCGGCCGGCGCCGCCGCGGGGTAGGGCCCTCGTGCTTCGACGGCGCCGGCCGCGCTACGGCGGCGGCCCGCAGGTCGGGGTGTCGAACAACAGGAACTCGAGCAGCCGCTCCTGCGGCGACGGCGCGGCGGTGCTGGTGCAGCCCTGGGGAAACGGCACCTCCGGGTGCGAGACGTCGCCGACGTCGACGTGCAGGTCGGCGAAGGCGACGCTGCCGCACTGCGGGCCGGGGGTCGCTTCGACCGGCGTGGCAAAGGTCATGAGCAGCGGAATCGAGCCGCTCGACGGTCCCGTGCCGAGCGGCGCGAACAGCCATTGCCGCGCGGGCGCGACCACCGACTGCAGCGAATTCTGGGGCATCGTCACGGAGAGCTGGTCGTCGGTCGCCGCGCCGAGGGCGCTCATCCAGTCGGCGAGCGCGATCCCGTCGGCGGTGCCGGTGTCGAGCGTGGCCGTCAGTGGCGTGGGAGGATCGGTGCCCACGCCCAGCCAGACTCCGGTCGCCGGCCAGGGGTCCGGACCGCGGCGGATCCAGTAGGACTGCAGGTGCTCGGCCAGGACGCGTCCGCCACCGTCCGCGTAGGCCTTCAGGTTGGCGAGGTAAGGGTCCTTCTCGCTCTCGAGCTGCTCGCCCTCGCAGGCCAGCAGGACCATGTCGTAGCTCGCCAGGGCCGTGGGGTCCGCGAACAACGAGGTATAGGCGTCCGTGAACGTGGCACCCGAGGACATCTGCTGCGCGCCCTCGTCCAAAGTCATCCCGGCGCCGCCGACGAACAGGTGCACGCGCCCCGTCCCGGTCTGGGGCGAAAACTCGCTGTCCGAGACGCCGAGCTTCCGCAGCCAGCACTCGATGGCGCCCGCGTGGCCGGTCACCACCGCGATCCGCGGCAGGTGCCCCTCGCTCGAGTCGCGCGGCAGCCGCGTGCGGGTCGTGTCGGCGAGCGCGGTGTCCGTGCAGGCGGCGACGGTCGGCACGGTGATCTGCCGGCGCCACTTTCCGAGCTGGATCACCAGCGGGACGTTCGAGCCGGCGGGCGCGCCCACCAGCTTGAAGTGACCGGCGACGTCGGTGACCGTGTCGGCGATCGGCTGTCCCGCCAGAGGCACCCCGCAGGTCGTGCAGGAGATTCCCTCGGGAACCGGCTCCAAGGTGGTGCTCGGCGCGTAGACGTGCGCGCGATACACGGGCGCCACGCCCGCCGGGTCGAAGATCGTCCCGCTGACCGAGGTCGTGCAGCCGCCACCGACGCCCGCCGATCCGCCGGCGCCCGCCGATCCGCCGCCGCCTGCGAGCCCGCCGCCTGAACCGCCCGCCCCGCTGCCGGCCGCGCCCGCGAGCCCGCCGCCGCCTGAAC
>DASZVW010000131.1:0-2557 GCA_035546895.1 Polyangia bacterium | reverse complement strand
CGGCGGCTCCCGTCGCTCACCGCCGCCGAGCTCGCCCACCTCAGCGACTTCGATCTCTGGAAGCGCTTCGGCTGGGGCGCCGCCCCTTGCCTCCGGCGGCGATTCCGCTGAGGCCCGGGGCGGCTCGGTCTCGATCTTCGTCTCGGTCTTTGTCTACTTGGCGAGCGTGATGGTGACGGTCTTCGTGCCCGGCGTGACGGTCACGCTCTGCGTGCCGCTGCTGTAGCTGCCGCCGACCACGTTGGCGACGCCCGCGCTGGCCAGGGTCGGGAGATCGACGGTGATGGCGCCGTTGGGGAGCGCGCCGCAGAGGGTCACGGTGATGACCCGCGGCGACCCGGAGGTGCTGATGGTGACGCCGTAGGTGTCGCGCGCGCAGCTGGTCATGCTGAACGAGCCGGTCAGGTTCTGGACCGAGATGGTCTGCCCGGAGGCGAGCCAGGCGTCGGGGACGCCGCGGCCGATGTGCAGCGTGCGCGTGAAGGCGAACGAGCTGCCGCTGGCGGTGGCCGCGAACCCCTCGGCCGCCAGCGAGTCGATGAGCGCCAGGCTCTGCGCCGCCAGCGTCCAGGCGTAGGGGCTGGCGCCGAAGTAGAAGTCGGGGTGGCTGCCCGACCAGGGATCGCTGGCGACGGGCGGGCTCCCGTTGCACTCCCACCAGGAGTACGGCCCGGCGGTGGTGGTCTCGATCTGCCAGGCGTAGCTGGTGAGCGGCAGCGTCCGGTACTTGGTGCCGTAGAGCCCGCCCTGGGAGTACCCGGTGTTGTTGGCGGTGCTGTAGTTCAGGCTGGCCATCGTCGAGTAGCCGCCCAGCGTCGGGAACGGCAGCACGCCGCTCAGGCGCTGGAAGCCCCAGTCGTAGACGCCGTCCGACTGCGTGGCGTCGCCCAGGATCCCGGTGAGCGGCGCGCCCATGAGGTAGGAGTCCCAGGCGTTCTCGCCGACGTAGACCATCGACGCCCAGTTGGCGTCCCCGGCGTTGCCGCAGCGGTCGCCCGTCGGGGGGTTGCCGGCGTTCGACGGCACGGTGACCTCGCACGGCAGGTGCGTGAAGTTGTTCTTCGTCTCGTTGGCCTGGATGCCGGCGTTGGTCCCGCTGATGATCGTCTTCATCTCCATGTCGGCCCAGGTCGCCTCGGTGGCGTTGCCGATCGTGGCGGCGATGTACTTGTAGGAAGCCAGTCCCACCAGCGCCGAGTAGTCGTCGAACACCCAGACCCCCTCCGAGTCATTGTCGTTGGACTGCTCGAGATACCCGTTGGTCAGCATCCCCGGGATCTCGTGCATCTGGGTGTAGATGCTGGGGCCCCAGCTGCTGCTCGAGCTGGCGTCGTCGTGGAAGTACTGCGAGACGAAGGCGGTGTCGCCCGTCTTGGCCAGGTAGATCGCCCACGCCCACGGCGTGCGCCAGAGGCCGTCCCAGTACCAGTTGGCGCCGTTCGACGGGAACGTCGAGACCTCGCTCACGCGCCCGGCGAGCAGCAGGTTCTGCGCGTCCTGCAGGTCGCCGAGGGCGAAGCGGTTGGCCAGGATGTTCGGCAGGTCGTGGTTGAGCAGCCAGGCGTAGTTGTTGGCGCCGCTGAACGGCGACTTGGCGACCTGGACGATGCGCGTGTAGACGAAGTTGGCCTTGAAGGCGTTGGAGAGCTCGGTCCCCGGGTTCGCCAGGTTCGACTGCGGGATGGTGACGTTCGGCAGCGACAGCACCGGGATCGCCGCCAGCCGGCCGTTCCAGTAGTTGGCCATGTGCGTGTACGCCGTGTCGTAGTTCGACACGGCGCCCGACAGCGCGGTGCCGGTCGGCAGCGTCTGCCCCGAGCCGAAGTCGTCGACGGCGACCACGTAGTCGTGCGTCGCCGTCTGGCCCGCCGCCACCGTCAGCGAGGTGGTGGTCAGCTCGGTGAGGCCCGTCGAGGGCTGGGGGTCGATGCTCATCGAGGCGCTCGAGTTGTTGGTCAGCGCCACCCGGCTGTACACCACGCCGAACGTGTGGCCGCCGATGGTGGCCTGATCCTCGAAGTTGGTGATGACGACCTTGACGTTGTTGCGGGTGAGCGAGGTCGTCATGGCGGGCAGATAGTTCTGGTCCATCGTCCAGCTCACGCTGCCGGCCGCCGGCTTCCCGCCGGCCGTCGCCACGCCGAAGCTGTACATCGCGCCGCAGACGGTGGTGCCGACATAGGTCGACTTGCCGTAGGCGATCTTGTAGGTGCTGGTCCCGACCCCGCGCGCGAAGAAGGCGCCGCTCGAGTAGGCGAACACCGGCCAGTAGTTCCCCTCCCAGCCGATGGCGGTGACGTTGTCGCCCCAGCCGGCCGGATCGGTGGAGACCGGGAAGTTCGTCCCCCAGGCCTGCGGGAGCGAGTTGTTCTTGCAGGCGTTGTGCGGGAGGTTCGGCACCTGCACCAGCGCGCTGGTCACGTTGCAGCTCCCCGGCGCGGCGTTCGACCCGCAGGTCATGGCGCTGCCGCCGGTCCCCGTCGCCCCGCCGGTCCCGGTCGCCCCCCCCGTTCCGGTGGCCCCGCCCGTCCCGGTGGCCCCGCCGCTGCCGGTCGCG
>DASZVW010000130.1:0-2185 GCA_035546895.1 Polyangia bacterium | reverse complement strand
GGCGCCGGCGCGACCGGCGGCGCGACCGCGACCGGCGGCAGCAAGGGGACGGGCGGCGCGGGCGGCATGACCGCCGTCGGCGGCGGCGCCGGCCACTACACGACCACCAACGTCGATCTCTGCGCCGGGATGGTTGCCGATCAGCAGGCCCACCCAATGACCGCGGTGACTAAGCCGGCGCTCGGCGCCACCTTCACCGACAAGGAGTTCGGCACCGTCGCCCGGCGGATCACCGCGGTGAGCGGCTCGGGCGCCAACGCCGCCATCGTGCCGATGTACACCACCATCTCGGCCTGGAACGCCGACGAGTCGCGGCTGATCCTGTACGCCGTCAACGGCGGCGGGCACCAGCTCTACGACGGCAAGACCTACCAGCTCATCAAGCCGCTCAACATCAGCCCGGCCGACGTCGAGCAGGTCTACTGGGACACCTCCGATCCCGACCTCCTCTATTACACCGACGGCCAGAAGTTCATCCGCTACCACGTCAGCACCGGGAAGCAGGACACGCTGCATGACTTCAGCAGCGTCTGCGGCTCCTCGACGCCGACCAACGGCGACGACCCGATGTTCACCTCCTGGGACTCGCACCGCCTGGGGCTGACCTGCGGCCAGAAGATGTTCATCTACGACAGCTCGACGGACACCGTGCTCGGCCCGGTGTCCGTGAAGGGGACGCCGCCCGCGCAGGTGGCGCCCAGCGGGACGCTCGCCTACCTCGAGGCCGACAGCGGCGACGTGCTCAACGCCGCCGACCTGAGCATGGCGCGCGCGCTCGGGCTGCAGGTCCCCGACAACCACGCCTCGCTCGGCCAGCTGATGAGCGGCCACGACACCTGGAATGGCACCGTCTACGACGACGGCAACGACGACGCCAAGAGCAACGTCGGCAGCCTGGTCACCTGGGATCTGACCAACGGCACCGGCGGCGCCGTCATCGGCCCCAAGACCGGCTGGCCCTACCCGCCCGACGGGCACGTCTCGGCGATGGCCTACCGGCAGCCCGGCTGGGTCTTCGTCTCCACCTTCTTCACCAGCGGCTTCGACGGCACCGGCACGGCGCCCACGCCGGGGCTGCTCGACCTCGAGAACCTGATCGCCGACACCAACACCGGCAAGGTCTGCCGGGTGGGCCGGCACCGCTCGTGGGGGAAGGCGAACCAGACGCTCGGCTACTGGGCCGAGGCCCACACCGTCCCCAGCCCCAGCGGCACCCGCGCCGCCTTCGCCAGCGACTGGGGCGGCGGCAGCAGCGTCGACACCTACATCCTCGAGCTGCCGAGCTACAAGCCGTAGCGCGGCCGCGCGCTCACGCGCGCCGCACGGTCCACCAGCTCCAAAGAAGGGTTCAGAGAAGGGCTCAGAGATCGCTGATGGTCAGCGTCGCCTGTCCGGTGGCGCCGCCGGCCGCGGAGATGAACCAGGCCCGCACGGTCTGGCTGTTGTTGGGCGTGAAGTCGAAGCTCGACCCCACGCCGTTCAGCATCACGTAGCGGTGGTCGTTCATCGGCGTCTCGTCGGGGATCCGCACCAGCACGTAGTCGTCGTGCGAGCCGGCCGTCGCCGAGAGCGTGCTGGCGGTCAGTGTCACCCGGTGGCGCTGGCCCGACACCGTCGTGAAGGCCGGCGTCGAGAGGCAGCCGGTCTGCCAGGCCAGCACGTTGGCGGTGGCGTCGACGGTCACCATCTCGCCGTCGGGCGCCAGGCTCACCGTCCCCGTGCCCGCGTTCGAGACCGCGTCCGAGTCGATGAACATCGTCTGCACGTTGCCGGCGCTGGTCAGGTTGAAGGTGGCGGCGGCGCCGACGCCGTTCAGCATGAAGAACCGCATGTCCGACTGTGGATCGCCGACCGGCAGCGGCAGATTGACGATCACGTAGTTGTCGACCGACGGCGTCGGGTTGTTCGGATCGCCGCCCGACACGCCCCCCTTCGAGAGGTTGCTGGCGGTCAGCGTGAGGGTGTGGCTGCCGGCCGGGACGGCGGTGAAGACCTGGGGCGTGACGCCGCAGGTGTTGACGGCGATGAAGTTCATCGTGGCGTCGACGATCAGGCTCACCGGCGGCGCGTCGACCGCGGCGTCGTGGGCCGTGGCGCCGTCCGACGGCGCGGCGTCGGCGCTGGCGCCGTCGCGCGCGGGCATGTCCACCCCGGCGTCGTGATTCGCGGCGCCGCCGGCACCCCC
>DASZVW010000129.1:0-4851 GCA_035546895.1 Polyangia bacterium | reverse complement strand
AATACCCGGCCCCCGCGCCCCCGCCGAAGAGTTGCCCCGAGCGGAGCGAGTCCGGCTGGAGGGGGGCGGAGCTTAGTTGGCCGCGAAGGGGGGCGGGGGACCGTACAGGGTGCCCCGGTGCTCGGAGTAGCCGACCGCGGTGGTGGTGGTGACCTTGCGGAGGAGGGTGCCGGTCTTGGTGATCTCGTGGAAGGTGCCGGTGTCCGAGTAGGTGACGTAGAGGTTGCCGTTCGGCAGCTCCTTGACGTCGCCGAAGGTGGTGCAGGCGATCCCCGGGTTGTAGTCGAGCGTCTGCGTCGCCGTCTTGCTCGACTCGCTGTAGGTGAAGCCGAGCACGTGCGCGTTGCCGCTCTGGTTGTTGTTGAAGATCCAGATGTGGTCCGAGTGGACGTCGTGCCCGTGCTCCCAGTTCCAGCTCATGTTGCTGAAGTCCGACTTGGACCCGCCGAACGTCGCCAGCAGCTTGCCGTCCGGGTAGCTCACCACCGCCACCGTGCTGAGGAACAGCATCGAGATGGTGACCGCCTTCAGGTCCGGCGAGTAGGTGATGTGGTTGGTGTGGGCCATCCCCATCCCCGAGCTGATGAGCGTGCCGAAGTCGCTCGCCTCGTCGTAGATCTTGGTCGAGTTGCCGCTCGAGACGTCGAGCTCCATCACCTCCTCGGGCGACTGGGTGGTGTTGGCCATCGAGTTGTCCATCTTGAAGTAGACGACGTTCCCGTTCGGCAGCACCGCGAAGTCGTGGCTGCGGCCGGGCAGGCTCCAGGTCTGGGCGCCCGAGGTGCCGTCCATGCCGATGCGGTAGACGACGCCGCCGGTCGACTGGTTGGCGAAGTTCCCGGCGTAGAGGTACTGGCCGTCGTAGGACATGCGCGCCCGCGAGCAGTTGTTGGCCATCGTGCTGGTGAGGTCGAGCGCCCAGACCAGCGCGCCGTCCTTGTCGAACACGAAGGCGGTCGTCTTCCCGGGCGAGCCGGGGATCCCGGGCGAGCCGGCGAGCCCGAAGCAGTTGACCGTGAAGCCGCCCCCCGCGTAGAGCGCCGAGGCGTTGCTGTCGGTCACCGTGAAGGTCGGCAGCCCGTTGGGCAGGAAGCCGCTGGTGACGCTCTTGACGTCGCTGGTGTAGGTCTTGCCGCCGCCCTGGGCGACGATCTGGACGTAGTACTTGGTGTTCTGCTTCATCCCCAGGAGCAGAGTCCGGAAGGTCGGCGCCTGGGTGGCGTCGACCGGCGCCTGGAACTCGAAGTTGGTCTGGTCGCGGCCGAAGTTGATGACCGCGCTGTCGATGGAGACGTTCACCGACCAGGTGACGATCTCGACGGTGGCGACCGCCGTGCTGGGCATGATGCTGATCGAGAAGGTCGCCGTCCCGCTCGTCGACCCGCCGGTCCCGGTGGCGCCGCCGTTGCCCGTGGCGCCCCCCGTGCCGACCGTTCCCCCATTGCCGGTTGCGCCGCCCTCGCCGGTGGCGCCGCCGGTCCCGGTGGTCCCACCATTGCCGGTGGCGCCGCCGTTGCCGGTGGTCCCGCCGGTTCCGGACGATCCGCCGTCGCCGCCGCCCGAGCCGGACGACTTGCACGCCGGCAGCGCCAGCGCGGCGGAGGTCAGCAGGATCGGCAGCGCGGTCACCAGGCGGCGTCGGAAGCGCGTCATGTCAGGCTCCTTAGTCGGGTCAGCGGTCAGGTCAGCGGGCGGCCGCGGGGGCCGGGGCGGAGGCGGGGCGCGAGAGGTCCATCGGCGGCAGGAACGTGTCGTAGAAGAAGGCGCAGTCGCGCCGGATCTGCTCCTCGGTGAGGCCGAACTTGGCGAGGTCGTACTTGTGCTCGGACTCGTACTGGCGCTGCTTCTCGCCCCGCTTGGCGACGGTGGCGCGCAGCTCGGGCGTCATCTCGCGCCCGAGGAAGCGGCACATCTCCGCCATCATCCCCTCGAAGTCGGCCATCATCCGGTCGTAGCGGACGATGAAGACGCGCTGCTTGTCGATGAGGCCGGCCGTCCAGTCCTCGTGGAACTTCTGCAGCAGCAGCACCCAGGCCTTGTACATCCGCTCGAGCCAGCGCTTGCGCACCGCCTCGGGCCGCGACCAGAAGCCGAACGCCCGATCGAGCACGCCGATCACCAGGCTCATCGAGCTGGGGATGACCGACAGCGGGTCGCGCGCCATGTAGAGGATCTGCGCCTCCGGCACCGCGGCCATGAACTGCGGCAGGCGGACGGCCAGCGAGAACAGCTTGGCGATGTTGCGCTCGGACTTGTGCAGGACCAGGCTGCGCCGCCAGAGCGCGTCCAGCCAAACGGTGTCGCGCTTCGAGGTGTCGCGCACGCGGGGGTCGAACCAGGAGAGGAGGTCCTCGTCGTCGAACGACAGGAAGAACCCGTAGAGGAAGAAGCCGTCGAGGTAGCGGAACAGCACCGCCACGTCGTCGGTCTCGACCGAGCTCAGGCTGGTCTGGTGCGCGTCGGTGGCGTGGAACTTGGCCGGGCTCAGCCGCTCGAGCAGCGGCAGCAGCGGGCGCAGCAGCTTCTGCAGGAGCAGCGACGGGTAGAGCATCAGGAACAGCTCCATCCCCGACCCGAACCCCTCGTCGGCCAGGAAGCGCTGCAGGAAGGTGGTGCCGGTGCGCGGGTTGCCGACCAGCACGATGGGCCGGTTGGCGCGCGTCCGCCGCAGCCGCGGGAAGAAGAGGTGGTCCAGCGCCATGGCGGCGGCCACCAGCGTCCGCACCACCCCGAACAGCGCCGCGATGAAGAGCGGGACGACCCGGACGCCGAACGTCCGCCGCAGCACGCGGTAGACGCGCCCCATCCGCGAGAAGATTCCGTTCATCGTTCTAAGTGCAGTAGCAGTTGGGTCGTGAAAGGGCTCACGTCCCGGCCCCCTATGGGAGCTGTCCGGTCATACCTTCAATCGGCGCGGAACTGCGCCTCGAAGGCGTCCGCAAATTTTTGGAGATCCTCCCCCGGCAGGTGGTTGATGCCGGCCGCCGTGCGCCGGCCGCCGCCGGTGGGGAACCCGCGGCAGAAGGCCTCCGCCGAGACGGACGACTCGCGCGGCACGCGCACCGAGACCAGGTAGCCGCCGCCCGCCTTGGGCGACACGATGGCCACCGCGCTGCCGGCGTGCGCCTTGGCCAGGTCGTTGGCCAGCGTCCCGCTCGCGCGCCGCGCCCAGGGGGCGTCGGGGAGCGTGAAGAACACCGCCCCCGGGGCTTGCCGCGCCGGCGCCAGCTCCCGCGCCAGCGCCATGTCCCGGTGGAACCCGTCGGCGAGCCGGCGGCAGACGGCCGAGGCCTCGGCGAAGTCGAGCGGGTCGGCGTAGCGGACCATCTCCTCGGCCAGTTCGTCGGGGGGAACATGGAGGTCGGCGACGGTCTCGCCGTAGGCGTTGTAGTTGACGGCCACGCCCAGCTCCCGCAGCCGCTCGGCCGCCTCGGGCGCGATCCCGGCGCCGGCGGCCAGCGCGCGCGCCTCGTCGGTCAGGCTGTCGCCGAACATCCCCACCACCGCCCAGGCGCGGTGCCGCCCGTCGAGGTAGCGATCGACGAGCAGGCTGGTGCAGACCGTGGGGCTGAGGTCGAGGTGCGCCTCCAGGCCCGGGTGGCGCGGCACCTCGCCGGTGAAGTGGTGGTCGAAGTAGCGGACCGAGACGCCGGCCTCCAGCAGCGCCAGCAGGCCGGCCCGGTTCACGTCGAGCGAGACGTCGAGCACCGTGCAGTGATCGCCGGCGCGGGCCGCCACGCGCGCGAGGAGCGCGATGTCCCGCTTGACGCCGGTGACGAGCTGCCCGGGCGGCGCGCCGGCCAGCCGGAGCTGCTGCAGGGCGCAGAGGCCGTCGGCGTCGCCGTTGAAGGCGTAGCTGGCGCTCACGTGAGGACGCCCCGCGTCTGCAGGAAGGCGACGATCGCCTCGGCGGCCTCCTCGGGCGTGGTGCGGGTGGTGTCGATGCGCAGCTCCGGGCTCTCGGGCGCCTCGTACGGCGAGTCGATGCCGGTGAAGTTCTTGAGGTCGCCCCGGCGCGCCTTCTTGTAGAGCCCCTTGGGGTCGCGCCCCTCGGCCACCCCCAGCGGCGTGTCGACGAAGATCTCGAAGAACTCCCCCTCGGCGAGGAGCGCGCGCGCCATCGAGCGCTCGGCGCGGAACGGCGAGATGAAGGCGGTGCTGACGATGAGGCCGGCGTCGACCATCAGCTTGGAGACCTCGCCGATGCGGCGGATGTTCTCCACCCGGTCGACGTCGGTGAACCCCAGGTCCTTGTTGAGGCCGTGCCGGACGTTGTCGCCGTCGAGCAGGTAGGTGTGCCGCTTCATGCTGTGCAGCTTCTTGTCGACCAGGTTGGCGATGGTCGACTTCCCCGCGCCCGACAGGCCGGTGAACCAGAGGACGCAGGCCCGCTGCTGCTTGATCGACGCCCGGGCGGTCTTGTTCACCTCCAGCGCCTGCCAGTGGACGTTCTGCGCGCGGCGGAGCGCGAAGTGCAGCATCCCGGCCCCCACCGCCTCGCCGGTGAGGCGGTCGACGACCAGGAACCCGCCGGTGTCGTGGTTCAGCGGGTAGGGATCGAACGCCACGTCGCGATCGAGGTGGACGTTGCAGACGCCGATCTCGTTCATCCCCAGCGTCGTCCCGGCCAGGCGCCCCAGGGTGCCGACGTCGAGCTTGTGCTTGATCGGCGCGATGGTGCCGGTGACCTGGCGGGGGCCGACGCGCACCCGGTAGCCGCGCCCGCGCAAGAGAGGCGCCGCGTGCATCCAGACCACCGTGGCCTCGAACTGGTCGGCGATCTCGGCCGGCTCGCTCGCCGAGACGACCAGGTCCCCGCGCGCAAGCTCGAGCGCGTCGTCGAGCGCCACG
>DASZVW010000128.1:0-6292 GCA_035546895.1 Polyangia bacterium | reverse complement strand
GTCCTGGCCTTCGATCGATCGGACGACGTCAGCTTCGACGGCGAGGTTACCGGCTCGGGCAAGCTGCTGCAGATGGGCGCGGGAACCCTGACGCTGACCGGCGGCACGGCGATCGGCTCGACCGAGGTCGCGGCCGGGACCCTGGCGCTCGACGCGCCGCTGACCAGCGTCTTCACCGTCGACGCCGGCGGCACGCTGCGGGGCTCGACCTCCACCATCCTGACCGGCGACACCATCACCGACAACGGCGTGCTGGTGTACGACCAGGCCTCGGACGGCGCCTTTGCGGGCTCGATCCAGGGCGCGGGCGAGCTCGCCAAGGAAGGGTCGGCGCTGCTGACCCTGAACGGCGTGTCCTCGGTCGGCTCGACGGTGATCGACGCCGGCGAGCTCAGGATCGGCGACGCCGGCTCTCCGGGCGCCACCCTGACCAGCCCGACTGTGCAGGTGAACTCCGGCGCCACGCTCTCCGGCCACGGCACGATCGTGGGCTCGGTGACCAACGACGGCACGGTCGCCCCGGGCGGCACGATCGGCGTGCTGACGGTCAACGGCGACTACACCCAGACCTCGAACGGGACGCTCTCGATCGAGATGAACCCGAACGCCAACTCCGAGCTGGTCGTCACCGGCACGGCCAACCTCGCCGGCAAGGCGGTGCTGGTCGCGGCCCAGGGCAACTACCGCAAGGGGGCCAGCTACACCTTCCTGAAGGCGGGGACGATCAACGGCCAGTTCGCCTCGGTGACCAACACCGCGGGCCTGGACCTCGGCGGCCCAGAACTCCTGACCGGAACCGCCGTGATCGAGACCGGCGTCTTCACCAATTCGCTGGCGACGGCGAACGAAGGCGCCATCGGCCTCGCCCTGGTGAATGTGCCGCTCGGCGCCTCGAGCGACTTCGACACCATCGCCAACGCCGTGCTGGCCCTGCCCAACGACCAGCAGGCCAAGGCGCTGGACCAGCTCGGCGGCGAGATCGACGCCGATCTGCCGGTGATGGCCCGCGACAGCGCCCGAACCTTCCTGGGCGGGATCGGCGACCAGCTGGAGAGCCAAGGCGCCACGCCGAACGGGGCCAACGATCCCTGGGGCAAGGCTTACGGCAACTTCGGCAAGGTCTCCGGGGACGCCAACGCCCACGGCTATGACGACACCTCCGGCGGGCTGATGATCGGCGCCAGCCACGAAGTCGGCCCGAACGCCCTCGTCGGCGCCGCGGTCGGCTACGAGCACACCAGCGTCGATCTCAAGGACCTGCCGCAGTCGGGCGAGATGAACGTCTGGTCGGGCGCCCTCTACGGGGAGGCCCGCTCCGGCCCGCTGTTCTTCGACGCGGTCGGCAGCCTGGCGTACGTCAGCAACTCCACGAAGCGCCACATCGACATCGCCGGCGTCAGCCGCGAGGCGAATGGCAGCTTCGGCGGCTACACCGGCGGCATCATGGGCAAGATCGGCGAGCGCGTGCCGGTCGGCATGGGCCTCGTGCTCGAGCCGAGCGTCAGCCTGCTCTACACCCACGTCCACCAGGACGGCTTCACCGAAGCCGACGGCTCCGGCGCGAACCTCACGGTCGACAGCAAGAGCCAGGACGCGGTGCAGTCGGTCCTGCAGGCCAAGCTCACCAAGAGCTTCGTCGTGGCCTCGGGCGGCGTGATGCGGGCGAGCGTCAGGGGCGGCTGGGCCCACGACTTCCAGTCGACCTACACTGACATCACCCAGACCTTCGCGGTCCAGGGCGGGGAGCCCTTCACCCTGGCGGGGGCCTACCCGGGCCGCAACGCGGGCCTGTTCGGCGTCTCCCTGACCTACGACGCGTCCAAGCGGCTCAGCTTCTTCGGCCGCTACGACGGATCCTACGGCGACCGCGAGACCAACCACGCGATCGCGGCCGGGTTCAGCTTCACCTGGTGACCGCCAGGCCCTGAGCGTCCGGACTGCAACAGCGGCGGCCCCGATGTCATCGGGGCCGCTGTCTTATGAGGAACCGGCCACGCACCGAACCGCTTGCGGAGGGCGAGATGCTGCATCTCTTCATCGAGCATCACGCTTCGCGGTGATGGTTTACGAATTCGACCGCGTGGTTGCTTGCGCTTAACCGTTTATCCTCACTTACTCTTAAGCCAGATCGCCGACTATCGCCGGGGTTGAAGGACTCTGGCGGGTGATTCAGGGGCTGATCGACAGGCTCGGGGCGTTCGGAAGCTTCCTCCGCTGCCGCAAGGCGGCGGTGAGCGTCGTCGTGGCCCTCGCCCTTCCGGCGCTGATCGCATTCTCGTCGCTGGTGGCCGAATATGGCCACGGCCTGCTCATCCAGTCGGAGAACCAGAGGGTCGCGGACCTCGCCGCCTACGCCGGCGCCCTGGCCTACAACACCAACGGCACCGACGACTCGATGCGCTCGGCGGTCCGCGCCGTCGCGGCGCTCAACGGCGTGCAGTCCAGCGCCGTGGCCGCCAGCCTGATCAACTCGCCCACCGGCGACGGGAACCAGGCGGTTCAGGTCACGGTCTCGACAAACCTGCCGATCTACCTGGCTTCGGTGGTCGGCGGCTCGACCAGCCTGCCGATCAAGGCCAATTCCTATGCGGAGCTGAACGTCCAGTCGACCGGCTGCATCATCGCCCTGAGCTCTGGCGGCGCGGGCGTCACCCTGAGCGGCGGGACCAGCGTGACCGCCTCCGGCTGCGCGGTCGCCTCCAACGCCTCCGAGACGGTGCCCTGCGGCACCTACATCACCTCCAAGTGGGTCTCCTACAACACGACCGCGCCGAGCATCGGCTGCAACGGCATCCGCGGTCCGAACGGCACCTCGTCCTCGATCAGCAAGAAGCTGACCGCCGACCCCCTGGCGGGGAACACCGGGATCGCCGCAGCCACCGCCCGCCTGACCGACGTGGCCAACCTTTCCGGGCCCTCCGGACCGACGGTGACCGGCGGCGGCGACGTCGACCTGGCGTGGAACCAGACGAGCACCAAGAACCAGCTCTCCGCCGACGGCTGCAGCGGCAGCTTCTCGGGCAATACCTGGACGGTCACCTGCACCGGCCAGAGCAGCTACACCTTCGGCAACATCACCACCGGCGGCGGGATCAACATCAACTTCAACACCTCCGGCGCGTCGTCCACGACCTACAATTTCAGCGGCTACATCAAGATGACCGGCACGAGCATCACCTTCGGGCCGGGGACCTACAACATCGCCGGCGGCCTCTATACGGGCGGCGGCACGACGACGACCTTCGGCGCGGGAACCTTCAACATCGGCACAGCCAGCGCCAGCGCGGTGAAGTGCAGCGGGGCGTATTTCAGCATCTGCAACACCGGCACGCTGCTGACCTTCGGCGGGCCCAGCAGCTTCACCCTGCAGGGCGGGATCTACAACGGCGGCGGCGAGAAGATCGTCATGGGCTCGTCGGGCACGGGCAACAGCTACAACATCGGCCCGAGCAGCAACGGCTACGCGCTCTATTTCGGCGGGGGCGCCACCATCCAGTTCGGCGACGCGACCGACACCGGCAGCCTTTTCCAGCTGGTCGGCAACTTCCAGACCTCCGGCGGCAGCTGCGTCACCCTCGCCGCCGCCGCCCAGCACGACATCCACGGCGCCCTGAACGCCGCCGGCGGCGTGAACCTCGGCTCGGGCGTCTATACCATCACCGATTACGTCGATCTCGGGGGCTCGGCGGGCGGGGACGTCACCTGCAACGGCGTGACCGTCGGCATGAACGGCTCGGGAGTCACCTGGGTGATCGGCGGGAACAGCGCCCCGACGTCCGGCGGCTGCTCGGGCCAGGCGTTCTGCCTCGCGGCCGGCTACAACAACGTGACCATGACGGCCCCGACCTCCGGCGACACCGCGGGCCTCGTGGTCATCGGGCCGACCTCTGCCACCAAGGGCGCCCTGTTCGCCGAGGGCGCCTCCAACACCAGCCTGTCGGGCGCCTTCTATTTTCCCGAAGGACCCATCTCGCTCACCGGCGGGGCCAGCGTCGGCGGCGGCACGGGCCAGTGCCTGGAGCTCATCGGCACCCAGGTCACCCTCGCGGGCGGGACGGCGGCGGCGTCCAACTGCGTCAGCGGCTCGGCCAGCAACACCAAGATCGCCCTGGTGAAGTGACCCCAGGATTGGTTGCTTCTCCTTAAGCTTAGATTCTCACGGACGCTTAAGCCCGATCGCCGATGATCACCGCGGGGTGCAACAAATCCGGCGGGGTGACTGTGGTGGGGCTGCTCGACGTCCTGCGGACTCTTGGCCGCTTCGCTCGCTGCCGCAAGGCGGCGGTCAGCATCGTTGCGGCGCTGAGCCTGCCATCTCTGATCGCGTTCTCTTCGCTGGTCGCCGAATACGGCCACGGGCTGCTGGTGCAGGCCCAGGACCAGCGGGTCGCCGACCTCGCCGCCTACGCCGGCGGCCTGGCCTACAACGCCAACGGCTATGACGACGCCATGCGCTGGGCGGCGCGGGCGGTGGCGGCGCGCAACGGGGTGTCCTCCAGCCAGGTGACCGTCAGCCTCGTCAACTCGCCGACCGGCGACGGCTACAAGGCGGTCTATGTGAAGGTCGCCACCACGGTGCCCATCTACCTCGCGCAGGTCGTCGGCGCCTCGACGAGCCTGCCGGTCTCGGCCGTCTCCTATGCCGAGCTGGCGACCCAGAACATGCCGTGCGTGCTGGCCACCAGCTCGAACGCGGCCGGCGTCCAGCTGAGCGGCAGCGCCACGGTGACGGCCGACGGCTGCACCGTCTCCTCGAACGCCTCCGAGACCGTGCCCTGCGGTTCGGAGATCATGGCCAAGGCCGTCACCTACGGCTCGGCCGCACCGACCAATCCCTGCAACAACATCGTCCCGCCTCCGGGACAGGGCTCGGTGCCGATCACCCAGAGGGTGCAGCCCGACCCGCTCGCCAGCGACGCGGGCGTGCTGTCTGCGACGTCACACCTGACCTCGGTGTCCAGCCTGGCCGCGCCGACCACGCCCGCCGTGACGAGCGGCGGCGACGTGAACTTCGGCGGCTCGACGTCCACGGTCCTGTCGCAGCTGGCGGCGGACGGCTGCAGCGGCGCCCTGTCGGGCAGCGTCTGGACCGTGACCTGCTCCGGCGCGGGCCCGTTCAACTTCGGCAACGTGACGACCAGCGGGACGGTGAACTTCAACACCTCCGGCTCGACCACGACGACCTATAATTTCAGCGGCGGGATCACCGTCAGCAGCGGCACGGTCAATTTCGGGGCGGGGACCTACAACGTCGCGCAAGGGCTGAACGTCACCGGCGGGACCACGGCGAATTTCACCGACGGGACCTTCAACATCGGCCGCATGACCAGCAAGTGCAACTCGACCTATTACAGCATCTGCAACCAGGGCCAGCTGCTGAACTTCGCCGGGACCAGCGTCTTCAACATCGCGTCCGGCGTCTACAGCTCGGGCAGCTCGCAGCTGGTGATGGGCTCGGGCTCCAACAACAGCTTCTGGGTGGGTCCGTCGAGCGGCGGGACGTCCTTCTACCTGGGCGGCGGCTCCTACACCGTGCTCGGCGACGCCACCGGCGCGTCCAGCGTGTTCAAGCTGATCGGGGACCTGGACGTGGCCGCCAACGCCGGCTGCCTCACCGTCAGCGCCGCGGCCCAGCACGACATCAACGGCAACTTCATGACGGCGGGCGCCACGACCCTGGGATCGGGGATCTATTCGGTGACCGGCTACGTGGCCCTGGGCGGCAACGGCGGCGGCAACTCCCAGTGCAAATCGCAGAGCGTGGGGATCACCGGGACCAACGTCACCATCGCGCTCGGCGGCGCCTCGACGCCCTCCAACGGGCCCTGCGCCGGCCAGACCTTCTGCGTCGCCAACGGCTACGACGACGTGAACCTCTCCGGCCCCACCTCCGGAACGACCCGCGGCCTGGTGGTCGTCGGGCCGACCGCCAACACCGGCAGCGCCCTGTTCGCGGAGGGCGCCAACACGACCACCCTCTCGGGCGCGCTCTACTTCCCGCAGGGCGGGGTGGCCCTCACCGGCTCGGCCGCCATCGGCGGCGGGGCGGGACAGTGCCTGCAGATCGTCGGCACCCAGGTCACCCTTTCGGGCGGATCGCTGGCGTCCTCGAACTGCCTGAGCACCTCCAACAACACCGCGACCGTCGTACTGGTGTCATGACCCTGAAGCTGTTCTCCAGACGGCGCCGCGGCGCGACGCGGCCGGGCGCCTTCGGCTCCAACGAGCGCGGGGCCGCGGCCGTCGAGTTCGCGCTCGCCGCGCCGGTCCTGATCATGATCCTGGTCGCCCT
>DASZVW010000127.1:0-2891 GCA_035546895.1 Polyangia bacterium | reverse complement strand
GCCTCGATCTCGCGCTTCGACCAGACGAAGAACTTCCCCTCGGCCGAGACGCCGTCGGGACCCTCGGAGTCGGCGTCGGTCGCCGAGTAGAACCCGCCCTCGGGCGCGGTCATCTCGCGCGCCAGGTAGTCGAGCGTCTCCCGCGCGACGCGCGCGAAGTCGGCGCGGCCGGTGACCTGGAACGCCTCCGCGTAGGCGACGGCCAAAAGGCCGTTGTCGTACAGCATCTTCTCGAAGTGCGGCACCACCCAGGAGGCGTCGACGGAGTACCGCGCGAAGCCGCCCGCGAGCTGGTCGTACATCCCGCCGCCGGCCATCTTCTCGAGCGTGCGGGTCGCCATCCGCAGCGCGTCGGCGTCGCCGGTGCGCCGGTGCTCGCGCAGCAGCAGGCGGACGGGGACGTTGGAGGGGAACTTCGGCGCCCGCCGCAGGCCGCCGTTCGCCTCGTCGAAGATCCGCTTGTAGACGCCGACCGTCTGGCTGATGAGCGCGGCGCCCGGCCGCCCGGCCGCCTCCGCGGCCACCTTGGGCTCCATCTGCGCGCGCACGGCCCGCACCAGCGCCTCGGCGGCGCGCCCCACGCGGGCGGCGTCGGCGACGTACGTCTGGTGGATGTCGGCCAGCAGCTCCAGGAAGCCGTGCCGCGCGCCGCGCGCCCCCTCGCGCGGCGGGAAGTAGGTGCCGCCGAAGAACGGCTCCCGGTCGGGCGTCAGCCAGACGCTCATCGGCCAGCCGCCCGACTGGGTCAGCGCCTGCACGGCCGCCATGTAGACGGCGTCGACGTCGGGGCGCTCCTCGCGGTCGACCTTGATGCAGACGTAGTGGCCGTTCATGAAGGCGGCGATCTCCAGGTCCTCGAACGACTCCGCCTCCATCACGTGGCACCAGTGGCAGGTGGCGTAGCCGATCGAGAGGAAGACCGGCCGCCCCAGCCGCCGCGCCTCCTCGAACGCCTCGTCCCCCCAGGCGCGCCAGTCGACCGGGTTGTGCGCGTGCTGCAGGAGGTAGGGGCTCGTTTCGAGGATCAGCCGATTGGTGTACTTCGGTGTCTCGTCGGGCGCGTCGCCGTCGAGGTGGTGCGTGCGCGGCCGGTAGCCGCCGGGCGCCGCCTGGCGCCGGGCGAGCGCCGCCCCCAGCTCGGCGGCCAGCTCGGGCGGATACGGCGGGGCTTCCGGGGGCGCGGCGATGGCGGTCACCGCCAGAAGCTAACACCGTCCCGCCGCGCCGTCGGACCCTGTAGACTGCGCCGGGCGTCGATGGTCTTCATGGAGCTCCTGGCCCGCACGGGGCGCGCGCTCGCCTCGCAGGGGGCGCTCTGGCTGGTGGCGCTGGCGGTCGCGGCCTGGGCGGCCTTCCCGGACCCGCGGCTGCGGCGCCTCTGGGCGCGTCCGGCGGTCCGCTGGATCGGGCTCGGCGTGGTCCTGATCCTGGGCGCGCTCTGGGCCTGGTCGCTGGTCTGGGCCTCCGACGACGCGTACATCTCGTTCCGCTACGCGCGCAATCTGGCCCGCGGCCACGGCCTGGTCTTCAACGTCGGCGAGCGCGTCGAGGGGTACACCGACTTCCTCTGGACCGTGCTCTGCGCCGGGCTGATCCGGCTGGGGTTCGCCGCCGGTGAGAGCGCGATCGTGGTCAGCCTGCTGGCCTTCCTGGGCTTGCTGGTGACGGTCTGGCGGCTCGCCGAGCGCAAGAGCCCGCCCGGCAGCGCCACGCTGCCGGTGGCGGCCCTGCTCACCGC
This sequence comes from Polyangia bacterium, assembly GCA_035546895.1. Classification (GTDB taxonomy): domain Bacteria; phylum Myxococcota_A; class Polyangia; order Fen-1088; family Fen-1088; genus JADGRB01. The sequence continues at coordinate 1,153 of DASZVW010000127.1, read as the reverse complement.
CGCCAGCTACACCGTCGCCTCCTTCGCCACCTCGGGCCTGGAGACGGTGCTGGCCGCGCTCTGCGTCCTCACCGCGCTCGCCGCGGCCGAGGGGCGGCGTCCGGCGACGGCCGGCCTGCTGGCGGTGCTGGCCATCCTCTGCCACCCCGACCACCTCCTCTTCTACCTGGGGCTCGGCGGCGCGCTGGTCCTGACCGCGCCCTCCTGGCGCGCGCGCGCGATGACGGCCCTCCGCTACGCCGCCCCCTTCGTGCTGGTTTTCGTGCCGTACTTCGTTTGGCGCTGGCACTACTACGGCGATCCGATGCCCAACACCTACTACGCGAAGTCGGGTGGGCTCGCCTACTTCAGCCAGGGGGGCGTCTACCTGCTGCTCACCTTCGTGACCGGCGGGCTGTGGGCGGCGGTGCCGCTGGCGCTGGTGGGGCTCTGGTACCTGCGCGGCAGCGTGACCGGGTGGTTCGCGCTCTTGGCCCTGCCGCTCTATCTCGTCTACGTCGCCAAGATCGGCGGCGACTTCATGCTCGGCCGGCTGTTCGTGCCGGCGCTACCGCTGATCTTCCTCCTCGTCGAGGTGGGGCTGCGCGCGCTCCTGGCCAGCCACTCGCGCCGGACCGCCAAGGCGACCGCGCTCGGCCTGGCGCTCCTCGCCGCGATCGCCGCCCTGCCGGTGCGTGCGGTCGGCCCGGGCGAGATCTTCCACGGCGTCGCCGACGAGCGGACCTTCACCGCGCTCGATCATTTCTCGCCGCTGGCGACCCGGGCCGCCGGCTATCTCCTGGGGCACGATCTCCACGCCGAATTCAAGGCGCGCGGCCTCTCGCCCAAGGTGGCCATCTTCTCCATCGGCATGGCCGGGTTCTATTCCGATCTGCCGCTCTACGACCTGCGCGGCCTCACCAGCCCCGACGTGGCCCACCTGCCGATCCTGGGCCGCGGGCGCCCCGGCCACGAGAAGCTCGCCTCGCCGGGGATGGTGCTCGGCTCGGGCGCCGCGCTCTCGGAGATGGACGTCTATCCATCGCCCTACGGCGAGCTCGGCCAGGCGGTGCTCGACGGGTTCCACCTCAGCGTGGTGCGCTTCGAGCCGGCGATCGCGCCCACGCTGATCGCGCGCGCCGGCGTGCGCGACTTCCGCCGCTACCTCGACGCC
>DASZVW010000126.1:0-3149 GCA_035546895.1 Polyangia bacterium | reverse complement strand
GCGCCCCCGGGGGCGCCCGCGCCGCCCGTGCCGATCGCGCCGTCGGTGCCGCTCACCCCGCCGGTGCCGGTGCTCCCGCCGAGGGCGCCGGCGCCGCCCGATCCGGTCGTGCCCCCGGTGGTGCCGCTGCCCCCCGTTCCGTCGGCGGTCATCGGCTTCACGCACGACGCGGCCGACGCCACGCCCAGGCAAAGAAAGGCGAACAGCAAAAGCGAACGATCACGCATCGAGGACTCCCGGCGTCGGCGAAAAAACGAGAATACTGGTTAGAGGCGGCCGCAGAAGTGATTTCGTCAGAGGGAATGAGCCCTGACGGCGCCGGCTCAGGGGCGGGCGGTCGCCGGGTGGGGGACGCCGCGCGGCTTGTGGGCGGCGGCCTTGGGGTCGGTCTGGCCGTCGGCCAGCACCTCCTCCATGGTGGTGCGCAGCTTGCCGCCGGTGTCGTCGGCCTTGACCCCCGGCGGGCGCTCCCAGGGGATGTCGTGCAGCGGCTGGCCGGCGGCCACCTCGGTGATGTAGCGGGCGAACTCGGGGACGGTGAGCATGAAGGCGGCGTCCTTCTGGCCGAGCGGGCGCTCGCGCAGGTCGTCGCCGATCCAGGTCGAGGTCATCCAGCGCGAGGTGTAGCCGATGAACCAGGTGTCCATCGTCGCGCTGGAGGTGCCGGTCTTGCCGGCGGCGTAGAGGCCGGCGGTGCGGATCGCCGGCGCGTGGCCGCGGGTGACCACGTGGCGGAGCAGCGTCGAGGTGAGCCAGGCGGTGCGCGGCGGGATGACCGGCTTGGGGGCGGGCGCGGCGGCCAGCGCCACCAGCCGGTCGAGCCGCTCCGACGGGGTGCCGAACGGATCGCCGATCGCCGTGTGGTCCTCGACGACCGCGCCCAGGCGGTTGCGGACGCGGCGGACGTAGACCGGCTCGATGAGCTCGCCGTTGCGGGCGAACGCCGAGAAGGCGCGGGTCAGCTCGTCGATGCGGGTGCAGGAGGCGCCCAGCGCCAGCGCCTGGTCGGGGATGATCGGCGTGGTGATGCCGAGCCGCCGCGCCCAGGCCTCCACGTCCTTGCCCCCCATCAGCTTGAACAGCTGCACCGAGGGCACGTTCTTCGACCAGATGAGCGCGTACTCCAGCGTGACCTGGTAGTCGACGGTGTTGTTGAGGTTGGTCGGCGTCCAGACCTCGCCGGTCACCGGATCGACCTCGGCGCGCGGCACGTCGTTGAGCAGCGAGGCGAAGCCATAGCCGCGGTCGAGCGCCAGCGAGTAGTACATCGGCTTGTAGACCGAGCCCGGCTGGCGGCAGGCCTGCGTGACCCGGTTGAACTCCGAGCGGTCGTAGTCGTCGCCGCCCACCTCGGCCAGCACGTAGCCCGAGCCGTGGTCGTAGGTGAAGATCGTCCCCTGCACGCGCGGCGTCTGCTCCAGCGCCAGCTCGACGGCGCGCGGGCGCCTGGGGGTCTTGCCGGGCGCGGTCTCGTCGTACGCCGGCAGCCACTGGACCTCGCTCTTGCTGTCGTAGACCCAGTCGGAGAACCGGGCGCGCTTCGACTGGTGGGCGTTCTTCACCCAGACGACGTCGCCGGCGCGCAGCACGCCGGCGGTCGAGTCGAGCTTGCGGTCGTTGACGGCGTCCTTGGCGCTCCAGGGGACCGCCCACTGCATGTTGTCGCCGGGCAGCGTGTAGACGCCGCTGCCGACGCGCACCCGGTAGTTCCCGGCGCCGCTGGCCCCCTCGACCAGGCCCAGGTAGAGGCGCCCCTCGGCCGGCGGCTCGCCGCCGTAGCGGGCGGCGACGCGGCGGCGGAACTCCTCGGCGGCGGCGCCGGTGAGCCGCGCCACCGGCCCGCGCCACCCCTGCCGCTTGTCCAGCTTGCGCAGGGAGAAGTCGACATTCTCCTGCGCCGCCACGTCGACCCAGGGGAGGTCGGCGGTCTCGATGTCCAGGCCGCCCTCGTAGAGCTTCTTGTCGCCGTAGTGGCGGGCGATGTCGCGGCGGACCTGCTCGGCGAAGTAGGGGGCCACGGTGTGGAAGAAGTCGGGGCGCTGGCGGATCAGCACCGGGCGGGCGCGCCAGCGGTTGGCCTCGTCGTCGGTGAGGTAGCGGGCGGCCACCATCGCGCTCAGGACCTGGTCGCGGCGCGTGCGCGCGGCGTCGAGGTTGGCGAGCGGCGAGAAGCGCGAGGGGGCGCGCACCAGCCCGGCCAGCAGCGCCATCTCGCCGACGTCCAGCTCGTCGAGCGTCTTGTCGAAGTAGACGCGCGCGCCGGCCGCCACGCCGTAGGCGCCGTGCCCCAGGAAGACCTGGTTCAGGTAGAGGGTGAGGATCTCGTCCTTGGTGTATCGGCGCTCGAGCCGGCGGGCCAGGATCGCCTCCCGGATCTTGCGCTGGATGGTCCGCTCCGAGGAGAGGAACGACTTGGCCACCTGCTGGGTGATGGTCGAGCCCCCCTGCGCCACCTCGCCGGCGCGCAGGTTGGCGCCCAGCGCGCGGGCGACGCCGCGGTAGTCGATCCCCTGGTGCTCGTAGAAGCGGCGGTCCTCGGCCGCCAGAAAAGCGTGCACCAGCTGCGGCGGGACCTTGTCGAAAGGGACGATCTCGCGCCGCTCGGTGGCCAGCTCGCCGAGCGGCGTGCCGTCCCAGCCGCGCATCACCGTGGTGGTGGCGGCGACCTCGTGGTACGTCGCCAGGTCGGGGATCGGCGGCAGCGTGGCCGCGAAGTAGAAGTAGAGCGCCACGCCGCCCAGGAACGCCAGCCCCAGCGCGCAGCAGAGGCCGAAGGCGTAGAAGCGCAGCAGCCAGTAGAAGAAGCCGCCGTCGGAGGGGTTGACCACCTCGACGACGCGCGCCGCCGGATCGCTCGGCCCGTCGGGCGGCGCGGGCGGCGGCGCCGACGGCGGAGGCGCGGGCGGCCGTCGGGAGTCGGGCGGCAGAGGCGGCGGCAGCGCCATGGACGGTGAAAATTACCACGGCGGCGTTGAAGCCCACATCCGGTCGTGGTCCCATTGGCGGCGTGGATCTGTTCGATCGGCCGCGCGCGGGGGCGGCCTCGCGCGCCGGGCAGGGGGACGACGAGACGCTGCTCGGCACCGTCGAGCGGCTCGTCTACTCCGGCGGCGACGGCGCCTTCACCGTCGCCCGGCTGAAGCTCGAGC
>DASZVW010000125.1:0-2883 GCA_035546895.1 Polyangia bacterium | reverse complement strand
CCAGCAGCGCCTGGCCCTCCAGCGCCGCGAAGAGGCGGCGGCCGACGACCTCGGACGCCGGCGCGGTTGAGGCTTTATTTGGTGGCGATGCCGAGCTTCCGGATCATCTCGCACATCGTCCGGTAGGGGACGCCGGCGCGGCGCGCGGCCTCCTGCCGGCTGCCGCTCTGGGTGAGCAGGCAGCGGATGTAGCTCTCGCGGAAGCGCATCTCGGCCGTCGGCAGCGGCAGGCGGGCGGCGTCCAGCGCCGCGGTGGCCAGCGTGGGTGGCTCGGGCGCGGCGGCGATCGTCGCCGCCGCCGCGCGCCGCAGGTAGGCCCCGCGCGCCAGCAGCGCCCCGGCGCGGGTCAGCCAGGCGGCCATGGTCTGCGCCGGGACGATGCGGGTGATCCCCAGGACCGCCGCCGCCGAGACCTCCGGCGCGTCGGGGTCGTCGCAGTAGAAGATCACCTCGGCGTAGGGGTTCCGCTGGACCGCCTCGGCGCCGACAGCCAGCGCCGAGACCTGCCGCCCGCCCAGCGCCAGCAGCACCAGGTCCGCCGGAAAGAGATCGTGCTGCACGGCCCGGCTGTCGGGGCCGGTCACCACCACGATCGAATCGGACGCCCCCTTGAGGGCGGCCGCCAGCGTCGAGGCGCGGAGCTGGTTGTCGTCGACCAGCACGACCCGCGCCGTCTCCGTCTGGCGGCCGAGCTCGGTCACGTCGCGCGAATCCAAGGTCTGAGGCGTCGGGTTCATCTCACCCCTCCACTAGGTGAGACGGCGCCTCGGCCCCCCTCATGCAAATTTAGTGACGCGAAACGGCAGAAATCCGCCTGGCCGCCGGGTGTCCGGGAAAATCCAAAGAAAACGAGGCTGGCCGCCGGCGCCGGTTTTGGTTAGTCTGCGCCCCGCATCAACGACCCGGGCGCGTAGCTCAGTTGGATAGAGTACCGGCCTCCGAAGCCGGGGGTCGTGGGTTCGAATCCCGCCGCGCCCACCAGTTCAGGTCCTGGGAATCGTTCGACGCCGCTGGCCCGATTTCTCCGTCGGGAGCGGCAACCGCTCGGCGATCTCGCGCGCTCCCTCAGTAAGCGGAGCAGTAGCCTTCCTGCCAGACCCACTGGTAGCCGTTCCAGACCCAGCCCGGCTGGACCCAGGCGCAGCCCGGATAGAAGCCGACGCCCCAGCCGGGGCCGATCCAGACGCGGAGGCCACCGCGCCAGCCCCAGTAACCGGGGTGCCAGAAGCGACCGCCGCCCACCCAGCGGCCGTGGATGCCGCCGATGGCGGGGGCACGATACCCGCCATAGCCGCCGCGCCAGGCTGTGCCGGGGGCGCCGCGGACCGCGCCGTGGAAGCCGGCCGCGGGCGCGCCATGGAACCCGCCGCCGTGGAAGCCACCGCCGTGGAACGCGCCGCCGTGGAAGCCACCGCCGTGGAACCCGCCGCCGTGGAAGCCACCGCCGTGGAACCCGCCGCCGCGAGCAAATGCCGCGGCCGGAAGAGCCATCAGGGCCACCCCGAGCACAACCGTTACGATGCGTCGCATATCCGGTACCTCCTCGTCCTGCTGAATGACTTTTGCAAACGGGTTGCCGTCGGGTGAGCGCGAGACGGCGGGACCGGATCAACGGTCGTGGCGTTCGCGCCACAGCGGGATGGCCACATAGGGCGCTCTGCCCGTGCTACCGCTTGGCCGGGACGGGCGCGACGGTGGCGCGCGCGGCCTCGACGACCCGGCGCAGCGGGACGATGGCGTCGGCGACCGGCGCGCGCCGCGGCGACCGGCGCGGCGCCGCCACCCGGGGCAGCACGTCCTCGAAGGTGTAGCGGATCATGTGCTCGCCGTGGACGGCCAGCGCGAACGCGCGCGCGAAGCGGCGGGGCGCGATCAGCGCGGCGCGCAGCAGGAACCGCCAGTAGTCGCCGCGATACCGGCCCCGCACCCCCTGCCGCCAGATCGATCGGAACAGCACGCGCAACGAATAGCGCAGCGAGCGCCGGTAGCGCGGGGCCGGCAGGTGCCGTTGCAAGGAGACGACGCGCAGCGCCCGCGCGAAGTAGGCGCGCGGCTCGTACAGGCTGGCGAGCAGCCGGCCGTAGCCCTCGACCAGCGCCGCCTCCGGCATCCGGGTGTCGAAGTTCGGGCGGTACGCGGCGTCCCCCTCGGCGTCGCCGTGCAGCCGCCCCTCCGCGGCCAGCCGCCGCCAGAGCTGCGTCCCCGGCAGCGCGGTCAGGATGCCGACCATGGCCAGGCTGATCGGCGAGCGGGCGATGAACGTGCGCTGGCGCTCGAAGATGCTCTCGTCGTCGGCGTCGAACCCGACGATGAACCCGGCCATCACCTCCAGCCCGGCGCGCACCAGCTTCTCGACCGACTGCTCGAGATCGAGGTGCGTGTTCTGGCGCTTCTGGGTCTCGAGCAGCGCCTCGCGCGACGGTGTCTCGATCCCCAGGAACACGGCCGAGAAGTTGGCCGCCACCAGGCCCGCGATGAGGCCGTCGTCGTCGGCGAGGTTGACCGACGCCTCGGTGAAGAAGTCGAACGGGTCGCCGTGCGCGCGGCTCCAGGGGGCGAGCTGCGCCAGCATCTTGCGCGCCGCCACCTTGTTGCCGATGAAGTTGTCGTCGACGACGAACACCGGGCCCCGGAAGCCGGTGGCGCGGGCTGCGTCCAGCTCGGCCAGGAACTGCGCCGGGCTCTTGGTGCGCGGCACCCGCCCGAAGATCTCGATGATGTCGCAGAACTCGCAGTTGAACGGACAGCCGCGAGAGAACTGCACCCCCAGGCAGTCGTAGCGATCGATGCGCAGCAGGTCGAAGCGCGGCGGCGGCGTCTTGCTCACGTCCGGGCGCGCGGGCGCCTGCAGCCGCGCCGGCGCCGGCTCGCCCGCCTCCAGCC
>DASZVW010000124.1:0-3771 GCA_035546895.1 Polyangia bacterium | reverse complement strand
TGGCCCCGGGCGTGCGCACGCCGGTGGGGATCCGGATCGTCGCCGGCGATCCGGCGCGCCTGGACGTCCTCGGCCGGGCGGTGGCGGACGCGGTTCGCGACCTGCCCGGCACGCGCAGCGCGACCTACGAGGATCAGGGGGGCGAGACCCGGCTGGCGTTCGCGCTCGATCCGCCGGCGCTGGCGCGCTACGGCGTCGAGCCGGCGCGGGCGCGCGCGGTGGCCGACCTCATGCTCGCCGGGGGTGGCGTGGGCCAGGTGCAGGCGCCGGGGGCCGCGGCGCCGGGCGCCGTCGGGATGCCGGTGCGGATCTCGCTCGACGCCGCCTGGCTCCCCAAGCTGCCGACCGCCGATCTGGTCCGCCAGGCCACGGTGCGCGCCGGGCGCGACGGCGACGGCCAGCCCGTGCCGCTCGGCCTGCTCGGGCGGGTGAAGCACGAGGTGGTCCCGGCCGTGCTGCACGCCGAGCGCGGCGCGCTCTCCGGCTACGTCTACGTCGATCTCCGCGAGGGGGTCGATCTCGACGGCTACGTCGCCGGGGCGCGCGCCGCCGTCGACCGCGCCGCGCGCCTGCTGCCCGGCGAGCGGCTCGAGCTCGCCGGCCAGTACCAGCTGCTGTCGTCGGGGCGGCGCCGCTTGCAGCTCGTCGTGCCGCTGGTCGCGCTGGCCATGCTGGGGCTCCTCTACCTGCAGTTCCGCAACCTGACCGAGGCGCTGATCGTGCTGGTCTCGGTCCCCTTCGCGCTGGTGGGGAGCTTCTGGACGCTGTACCTGCTCGACTACAAGCTGTCGGCGCCCGTGTGGGTGGGCCTGCTGTCGGTCGTGGGCCTGGCCATGCAGACCGGCGTGCTGATGGTGATCTACGTCGACGAGGCCTTCCACCGGCGCCTGCGCGCGGGGACGCTGCGGACGCGCGAGGACCTCGTCGAGGCGCACGCCGAGGGGACCGTCCGCCGGCTGCGGCCCAAGCTCATGACCATCACCACGATGATCGCCGGCCTGCTGCCGCTCCTGTGGGCGCACGGCTCGGGCGCGGAGATCATGAAGCGCGTCGCCGCGCCGATGATCGGCGGCCTCTGCACCAGCGCGTTCCTGACGCTGGAGGTGATCCCGGTTCTTTACACCATCTGGCGCGCGCGCCAGCTCGGGCTCCGGCCGGCCGCCGCGCGGCGGGCCGAGCCGGAGCCGGTTCAGCCCCGGCTGGAGCCGGCCGACGCCGACGCCGCGCGCACGCGGGCCAGCGCCGCCTCGACGGTGAACGCCCCCTCGTAGAGCGCCTTGCCGACCACCACCGCGGCAGCGCCGGTGGGGCGGAGCGCGTCGAGGTCCTCGAGCCGAGACACCCCGCCCGAGGCGATGACCGGGCAGGGGGCGAGGGCCGCCGCCAGCCGCGCCGTCGCCTCCAGGTTCGGCCCCGAGCGCATCCCGTCGCGCCCGATGTCGGTGTAGAGGACGGCGCCCGCGCCCGCCCGCGCCACCGCCAGCCCGACGTCGGTGGCCTCGGCCGAGGTCGCTTCGGTCCACCCCTCGACGGCGATCTTGCCGGCCCGCGCGTCGACGGCGATCACCAGGCGCCGGGGCCAGCGCGCGCAGGCCGCCTCGACCATCGCCGGGTCCTTGACCGCCGCCGTGCCGAGCACGACGTAGCCGACGCCCAGATCGAACAGGCGCGCGCAGTCGTCGAGCGTCCGCACGCCGCCGCCGGTCTCCACCTCCACGCCCGCCGCGGCGACGATCCGCTTGAGCGTGGCGTGGTTGTCGGCGCGCGCGTCGGTGCCGCGGGTGAAGGCGGCGTCGAGATCGACGACGTGGATGCGCGCCGCGCCCGCCGCCGAGAAGCGGGCCGCCACCTCCCAGGGGGCCCGGTCGTAGACCTTGGCGCTCTCGCGACGCCCCTGCTCGAGCCGCACCGCCGCGCCGCCCAGGAGATCGATGGCCGGAAAGAGCTGCATGTTCGGCAGACGTTCTACGCGGCGGCGAAGCCGCGGAGAAGGGCCAAACCGGCGGCTTGGCTCTTTTCGGGGTGGAACTGGGTGCCGAACACCGGCCCGCGGCGGACGGCGCAGCAGAACGGCGCGCCGTGCTCGCTCAGCAGCGCCACGTCCTCGGGGCGCGCCGGATCGGGGTAGTAGCTGTGCACGAAGTAGTAGAAGGCGCCGTCGGCGGCGTCGCCGGCCGCCGGCCCGCGCCGGGTCCGGTTCCACCCCATGTGCGGGATCTTGAGCCCCGGGCGATCGGCGAACCGCCGCACGCGTCCGGGGAGCACGCCCAGGCCGAGCGCCTCGGGGTTCTCGTCGCTGCGCTCGAACAGGAGCTGCATCCCGATGCAGATCCCGAAGAACGGGCGGCCGCCGGCCAGAAAGGCGCCGATCGCCTGCCGGAGCGCGCCGCCGCCGCGGTCGAGCGCCGCCGCGCAGGCGCCGAACGCCCCCTGGCCGGGGACCACCAGCTTGTCGGCGCGCGCGACGGTGTCGGCGTCGGCGCTGACGAGCGCCTCGGCCCCCACGGCGCCCAGCGCCTTCTCGACGCTGCGCAGGTTGCCGCTCCCCAGATCGGCGACGACGACGCGGCCCTGGCTCACGTCGTGAGCGTCCCCTTGGTCGACGGCACGCCGACCACGCGCGGGTCGAGCCGCGCCGCCGCGCTGGTGGCGCGGGCGAAGGCCTTGAACAGCGCCTCGATCATGTGGTGCGCGTTCTCGCCGTAGCGGACCTCGAGGTGGAGGTTGCAGAGCGCCGTGGAGACGAAGCCGCCGAAGAACTCACGGCCGAGCTCGACGTCGAAGGTCCCCACCACGCGCCCCTTGAGCGCGTCGGCGCGGTACACGAACGCCGCCCGGCCGCTGAAGTCGACCGCCGCCGCCACCAGCGCCTCGTCCATGGGGATGGTGGCCTCGCCGTAGCGGGAGATGCCGCTCCGGTCGCCGAGCGCCTCGCGGAACGCCTGGCCCAGGCAGATCCCCACGTCCTCGACCAGGTGGTGCGGGTCGACCTCCACGTCGCCGGTGGCGTCGAGCTCCAGGTCGTAGAGGCCGTGGCGCGCGACCGCCTCCAGCATGTGGTTGAAGAACGGCACCGGGGTGGCGATCCGGCGCTTCCCCGACCCGTCGAGGGCCAGCTTCAGCTCGATGGCCGTCTCGTTGGTCTTGCGGGTGATGGTCGCTCGCCGCGTCATGGGCGCGGAATTTTACCGTGTCGGGCCCGCTGCGCAAAGGCTCCCCCCGGTCGCCGACGGTGCGGGCGGCCGGCGCCGCGCGACGGCCCGGCGGCGCGCGCGGCCGGCGCGTGGCAAACCGTGAGATCTTCAAGGAATCCGCGGCGGCGAGCGATATAATCTGAGACCCCCTTGACCAAGCGCGCGCGCAGCCCGGTCCTCGGGTACAACCACAACCTCCGGTACGGCGGGCGCACCTTCCACGTCCAGACCGAGGACTCCGGCCAGGGGTACGCGCGGCTCTACACGCACCTGTTCTACGAGGGGACCATCCTCTCCTCGAAGAAGCAGGAGTACGACCCCGAGGCGCCCGAGGACGCCGTCCGCGCGCTCATGCAAAAGCTCCACAAGGCGATGATCAAGGAGCTCACGCACAAGGAGCACGACGCGCGCATCGCCGCCTTCTTCACCGCGCGCGGCGAGCCGGCGATGCTGGAGGAGCGCGTGGCCTCGGTGGTCGTCGAGGTGGCGGCGCCGCCCGCGGCGGCCGCGCCGCAGCCGGTGGCGGTGCCGGTGGCGCCCGAGGCGGTGGCGGTGGTCGCGGCGGCGTCGCCCGCGG
>DASZVW010000123.1:0-2998 GCA_035546895.1 Polyangia bacterium | reverse complement strand
CGACCACCGCGCGGCAGAGGTCCTCGACGCTCACCCCCGCCCGCGCCCGGGCGGCGACGAACAGCATCAGCGCCAGCGTGGCCACGCCGGCCAGCCCCCGCGCCGCGCGCAACCCCCTCACCGGGGCCGCTCCACTGCCCCGCCCCGCTTGGGGCGCGGGCCGCTTCGCTGCCAGCCAATCTCGAACACGAACGCGCACCCCTTCCCCTCCTCGTAGTCCTCGGCCCAGATCCGCCCGTCGTGCAGCCCGATCACCGCGTGGGCCAGCGCCAGCCCCAGCCCGTAGGTGGCCGAGCCGGTCCCGCGCCGGCCGTAGGGCTCGAAGATCCGCATCCGCTCGCCCGCGGCCAGCGCCGGGCCGGGGGCCACCGCCCGGAAGCGCACGCCGCTGTCGGTGACGCCGACCTCGATCGACAGCGTGCCGTGCGCCGGGATCCGGCGGAGCGCGCCCATGCCGAGGTTGAGCATCGCCGCCGCCAGCAGCTCCCGGTCGGCGTAGAGCGCCCGCTCGTTCTGGGGGCGCTTGAGCGCCAGCCCCTTGTCGGCCACCGCCGCGTGCCGCCGCAGCTCCTCGACCACCTCGGCCGCCGTCTCGCCCAGGAACATCCGCGTCTCGCGCGGCACCAGCTGCCCGGTCTCGTAGCGGTCGTAGTCCATCACCGTCCGCATGGTCGTCTTCAGGCGCTCGAAGACCCCCTGCGCGTCGGAGACGCTCTCGTCGAAGTCGGCCCGGCGCGGGTCGTCGGCGGGCGGCGCGAACTTGGCCAGGAAATCGACGTTGGCGGCCAGCGCCGCCACCTGCCCCGTGAGGTCGTGCAGGAAGTGCGACAGCCAGTGGCGCCGCTCGACGATCTCCGTCTGCTGCGTGCGGTGGCTCCGCTCGGCGCGCCGGTGGAGCGCCCGCGTCCGCAAGAGCGCCCACAGGCGCGCCCGCCGCTCCTGCGCGTCGGTCGAGGGGGCGAACACGGCGTCTGCCCCCACCGCCAGCGCCCGCAGCCGGAAGCTGCGCAGGTCGTTGAGCGCGCAGACGATCACCGGCACGAAGTGCGTGCGCACGTTGTCCTTGAGCCGCGCGCAGAGGTCGACGCCGCCGGTCGGCAGCACCCGGTCGTCGACGAGGACCACGTCGGGCGGGTGCAGGAGCGCCTCCTCGAACGCGGCGTCGGCGTCGTCCGCGGTCCGCACCGTGAGCCCCTGGGCCCGCAGGAACGTGACCAGCGGGCGGGCGATCGTGCGATCCGGCGCCACGATCAACCCCTCGGCGTCGCTCGGAAGCGCGAGCTCGTTGCGGTGGGTGGTCCTCTCGTCGGGGAGCATCGCGGGGTAGCGCCGCGCCCATCATAAAGCAGCCCCGAATTTTCGGCTATCGCCCGGCCGAGCTCGCATCAATCAATAAAACACTAACACTATGTTTGGGCCGGCCCGGCCGCGCACGACACGGCGCAGAATTTATCCTACATGTACGTTTTTTGACTTCATTGGCCGACAGTGTACGATAATCCCATGTCGAGCTTCGATTCCGCCGCCGAAGAGATCGTGAACGCCGCCGACCAGACGCGCCGGGACCAGCGCGCCCACCTCCGGTTCGACAAGATGTTCACCGTGCGGGTCGAATCGATGCTGTTCGGCGAGACCTACTGCGTGGCCCGCAACGTCTCCGCCGGCGGGATCTTCCTCGAGCTCCCCGACCCTCTCCCGCTCGGCGCCTCGGTCCGCGTCTGCTTCCTGGCCCCCGACGGGATCGGCGAGGTGGTGGCGACCGGCGAGGTCAAGAACCACTACTTCATCAACTTCACCCAGGCGGGGACGAGCCGCGCGGTCTCCGGGATGGCGGTCCGCTTCACCTCGTTCGAGAACGAGAGCCACCGCGTCCTCGCCGACTGCCTGTCGCGCATGCGCGTCCTGCACTGAGCGGCGCGCCGCTCCCCTACTCCTCCGCCTGCGGGCGGACCACGATGGTGTCCGGCAGGTCGACGGTGGCGCCCGGCTCGATCGGGATCTCCACCTCGCGGGGGCCGCTCATGATCGGCAGGATCCGGGTCCCCACCCGCACCGAGATCTCGTAGCGCCCGGGCAGCAGCGCGCCCACCGCGAAGGCGCCGTCGTGGTCGATCTCGCCGACCGCCTTGCGGGGGAGCGCCAGCGGCGACTGCCCGAACAGCACCGCGCGGGTGTCCGGATCGAGCGCCGTCCCCCCGCGGGTGACGATGCGGCCGCGCACGCGCGCCCCCTTGTGCGACAGCTTGAGCTCGATCTGGGCGTCGAGGCTGGTGTCGCTGATGTCGATCTTCTCCGGCGGGAAGACCAGCATCTCCCCGCGCCGCGCCCAGAGGTAGTAGCTCCCCGGCTCGAACCGGTCCTGGGCGAACTTCCCGTCGCCGTCGACCGCCCAGATGATCGGCGAGGCGGCGCTGCCGGGGCTGGAGGCGGGGAGCGCCACCACGGTGGCGTTGGCCTGACCTTCGCCGTCGGCGTCGACCACCCGCCCCTCGATGACGCCGGTGCGGACCAGCTTGAAGGCGACCCGCGTGGCCGGCGCCATCACGCCCCACTTGAGCATCTCGGGCAGCCAGCCGAACTTCGAGGCCCGCAGGAAGTAGCGCTTCACGTCGAGCCCGGTGATGACGTAGCTGCCGTCGTCCAGGCTCTGCGCCTCGCCGGCGTCGACCAGGTCGTCGGGGCTGCGCACGGCGTGGATGGCGACGCCGCCGATCGGCTCGCCGGTGCCGCCGGTGACGCGGCCCCGGATCGTCGACTCGGGCGCCAGCCGGAAGTTCCGCACCGTGCTCCCGGCGCGATCGATGCGCAGATCGGCGATCTCGGTGGCCAGGCCGGCGTGGCTGACCCGCAGCGTGTAGGTCCAGGGGCCGGCGCGCAGCCGCAGGTGGAAGCTCCCGTCCTTCCCCGAGACGTCGTCCAGGATGTCGGTCCCCTGGAACCAGACGCGGACCTTGGCCCCCTCGAGGCGGCGCCCCGACTCGTCGGTGACCCGCCCCTG
>DASZVW010000122.1:0-5616 GCA_035546895.1 Polyangia bacterium | reverse complement strand
GGCGCACGCGGCCACCCAGCTCCCGCACGCGGCGGGCGTGGCCTGGGCGGCCAAGATGCAGAAGAAGCCGACCGTGGCGCTGGCGCTCTTCGACGCCGTCGAGGTCGACGCCGAGGACTTCCACACCGGGCTCAACTTCGCGGGCGTGTTCCGGCTGCCCGCGATCTTCGTCTGCGTCAACGACGGCCAGACGGCGCCGCTGCTCGCCTCGGAGACGATCGCCGTCCGGGCGCTGGCCTACGGCATCGCCGGCGTGCGCGTCGACGGCGGCGACCTCCTGGCGGTGGCCGGCGCCGTGCGCGCCGCCGCCGAGCGGGCCCGCAAGGGCGCCGGGGCGACGCTCGTCGAGGCGGTGCTGGGGGAAGGCGATTCGCTCGCGCGCCTCGCCGGCTGGCTGGCCGAGGAGAAGATCCTCGACGCCGCCGCCGAGGCGGCCATGCGGCGCGAGGTCGAGGGGGAGCTCCGCGCGGCGGTCGCCGCCGAGAGCCCGGTCGGACCGCCGCCGGCGCAGACGCTCGTCGAGGACGTGCTCGCCCGGCGCTCGACCACCTAGCCGCGCTTAGGCCAGCGGGACCCCGAGCGACCGGCACGTCTTGCGCACGGCGCGATCCGAGCTGTGCAGGCGCGCGCCGGCCTTGACGGCCGCGAGGACGATCTGCGCGTCCGCCCACCCCAGCCCCGAGCCCGCGAAGGCCGGCAGGTGACTCTCGACGAAGGCGCGCGTCTCGCCCGCGCCGGGGCTGGGGAGCCGGGGGAGCGCGAGGAGGTCCTGGGCGAAGCCTCTCGGCAGCCCCGAGCCGAGCCGCAGCTCCCCGATGACGACGTCGCAGGTGTGAACGCGCTCTTGCAGCAGGAAGCGCACGAGATCCGGACTGGCCGCCCGGAGGTGACGGATCCAGGCGTTGGTGTCGACCAGGATCAACGCCGCGCCCAGGCCGAGCGCTTGGCGCGCTGGGCCGCCTTGCCGGTTCCGCCGGCCTCGGCGAGGCGGCGCGCCGCCTGGCGCGCGAGGAGCGCCCGCAGGCCCTGCTCGACCAGCGCCGTCTTGGTCACCCCGGGATGGGCTTCCACCACCTCGGCCAGCAGCTCCTCGTTCACGTTGAGCGTCATGCGAACGGTATGCATGGATACATACTAATTATGCATACGCCCGTCGGTCAAGGAGCGGCGCCCGGCCCCGGTTGCCGGCGGCGGGCGTTCGGGTATAAGCGTGCGCCATGGCGGACGAGACGATTCGTGTCGAAGCGCTGGTGATCGGCGCCGGCCCCGGCGGCTACGTGGCGGGGATCCGGCTCGGGCAGCTCAAGAAGAAGGCGCTGGTGGTCGAGCGCGACAAGCCGGGCGGGATCTGCCTCAACGTCGGCTGCATCCCCTCCAAGGCGCTCATCAACGCCTCGAAGATCTTCGACAAGATCCGCCACGGCGGCGAGATCGGCATCCTGGCCGACAACCCGCGCGTCGACATGGGCAAGATGCAGCAGTGGAAGGGCGAGGTGGTGTCGAAGCTGACCGGCGGCGTGAAGACGCTGCTCAAGGCCAACGGCTGCGACTACCGCACCGGCACCGCGCGCTTCGTCTCCCGCAACACCGTCGAGCTGACCGCCTCCGACGGCAAGGGGAAAGCCACCATCACCGCCGACCACGTCGTCGTCGCCACCGGGTCGCGGCCGATCGAGATCCCGGGGTTCAAGTTCGACGGCCAGCGGATCGTCGACTCGACCGGCGCGCTCGACTTCGCCGCCGTCCCCGAACGGCTGGTGGTCATCGGCGGCGGCTACATCGGGATCGAAATCGGGACCCTCTACGCCAAGCTGGGGTCGAAGGTGACGGTGGTCGAGGCGCTGCCCAACATCCTCCCCGGCAACGATCCGGAGATCGTCCAGCTCGTCGCCCGCAAGCTCAAGAAGCTGGGGGTCGAGGTGGTGACCGGCGCCAAGGCCAAGTCGTGGGCCGAGAAGGGGGGGCGCGCCGCGGTGACCGTCGACGTCGCGGGGAAAGACCAGATCATCGAGGCCGACAAGGTCCTGGTGGCGGTGGGCCGCCGGCCCAACTCCGAGGGGCTCGGCCTCGAGGAGATCGGCGTCAAGATCGAGCGCGGGTTCGTCCCCGTCGACCGGCAGCTCCGCACCAACGTCCCCGGCGTCTACGCCATCGGCGACGTCGCCGGCCAGCCGATGCTGGCGCACAAGGCCTCGCATGAGGCCGAGGTGGTGGCCGAGGTGATCGCCGGCCACCGGGCGGAGATGGACGTCCGCTGCATCCCGGCCGTCATCTTCAGCGACCCCGAGGTCGCCTCCGCCGGCATCACCGCCGAGGAGGCGCAGAAGCGCGGCCGCGCCGTCAAGACCGGCAAGTTCCCCTTCGCGGCGCTGGGGCGCGCCATCGCCAACGCCGACACCGACGGCTTCGTGAAGGTGGTCATCGACGCCGAGTCGAAGGAGGTGCTGGGCATCCACGTGGCCGGCAACGGCGCCTCGGACATCATCGCCGAGGCGGCGCTGGCCATCGAGATGGGCGCGCTGGCCGACGACATCAGCCTCACCATCCACGCCCACCCGACGCTGCCGGAGGCGATCATGGAGGCGGCCAAGGCGAGCCTGGGAGAAGCGATCCATATTGTGAATCGGTGACCAAGGAAGCCCGCCTCCTCGATCTCGGCGTCCGCGAGTTCGGCGAGGTCTGGGCGCAGCAGCGGGAGCTGGTGACCGCGCGCCAGCAGGACCGGATCCCCGACACGCTGCTCTTCGTCGAGCACCCGCACGTCATCACCGCCGGCCGCAGCGCGCACAAGGAGAACCTGCTGGACACGCAGGGGATCCCGACGTTCGAGATCGAGCGCGGCGGCGACGTCACCTACCACGGGCCCGGGCAGCTGGTCGGCTACCCGATCTTCCTCCTGCGCGAAGAGGAGCGCGACCTGCACGTCTACCTGCGGAACCTCGAGGAGGCGCTCATCCGCGCCTGCGCGCGCTTCGACCTGCCCGGCGAGCGCAAGAGCGGCTGGACCGGCGTCTGGACCGCGGGCGGCGCGCGCAAGCTGGCGTCGATCGGCGTGGCGGTGAAGCGTTGGGTGACGATGCACGGCTTCGCGCTCAACGTCTCCACCGAGCTCGCCCGCTTCGCGGCCATCAACCCCTGCGGCCTCGACGCCGCGGTGATGGGCTCGATGTCCGGCGAGCTGGGGCGCCCGGTCCCGCTCGCCGCCGTCAAGGACGCCGTCCGCGACGCCTTCGCCGAGGTGTTCGGGCGGCGGTTCGGCGCTTAGTCGACGCCGCCGTCCGTCGGACCGCAGCCGCCGTCGGGGGCGGGGGGGGCGGCGCCGGCGGCCATGAAGGTCGCGGTGGCGCCCGCCGGCATGGGGGCGCCGAAGGCGTCGGGCAGGCCCGCCGCCACCGCCACCTCGATCGCCACCCCGGTCGGCCAGCCGCCCAGGCAGCTCGCCGGGGAGACGTCGACCACCGTGGCGTCGCTGGCGTCGACGGCCACCGTCACCGGCAGCGGCGCGCCGCCGGCGCGGACGCGGATGAACGGCGCCACGGCCGAGGCGGCCCCCACGCGGTTGGTGAACAGCACCGGCAACGCGAAGGTGGCGGCGACGGTGGCCGAGGCGTCGCTCCCCGACGGCAGCCGGAACGAGGCCGCGAACGGCCCGGTGGGGACGGAGATCTGGGCGGGGCCCGTCATCTGATCGCCGTAGGCGCTCGTGAGGCCGGTCTTGTCGAGCGCGAAGGTCACCGTGTCCGACGAGGGGAACCCGACCTGCGTCGGCTGCAGCAGGACGTAGGCCGTGGTCCCGCCGTAGATCGGCTCGCTGTTGTAGAGCACCCGATCGGAGAAGGGGGGCGCGCTCATGGCGGTCGCCTCGTCGGCCCAGGAGACGGTGATGGGCGGGGTCGCCTTGGGGACCGCGATCGTGGTGCCGTTCTGGGTGACGCTGTCCTCGATCCGGTTGCCGTCGAGCAGCCGGTCGTACACGAAGTCGACCTCCTGGGCGGCCGGGGTGGCGGCGCCGGCGTCCGCGCCCGACGTGCTCCAGACCTGCATGGGCCGCCCGCCCACGATCCAGTAGACGCCCACCAGCACCGGCGAGCCGTGCGGCTCCTCGGCGCCCGAGCAGCCGGCGGCGAGCCCCGCGCAGAGCAGCAGCAGGCGTCCCAGTCGCATGCGCCTTTCTATCACGCGCGCCCGCGCACCCGCCGTGATCCACTATGCTTGCGCCCACGTGGCGCTGCCGCCGATCGACATCCTGGACGCCGACGATCCGCGCGTCGCCGGCTACCGCGACCTCAAGGAGCGGCGGCTCAACGAGGCGGGTCGCTTCGTCGCCGAGAGCGAGCGGGTGGTGCGCCGCGCGATCGAGAGCGGCCTGCGCGTGGAGTCGGTGCTGCTGACGGCGCCGCGGCTGGCGACGCTGGCCGGCGCGCTGGGCGGCGACTTCCCGGTCTACCTGGCGCCGCAGACGGTGCTCGACGGCGTGGCCGGCTTCCACGTCCACCGCGGCTGCCTGGCCATCGGGGCGCAGCCGCCCGCGGCGGCCGTCCCGCCGGGCGCGCGCACGCTGGTGGTGCTGGAGGACCTGACCGACGTCGACAACCTGGGGGCCATCGCCCGCCACGCGGCCGCCTTCGGCGCCGACGCCATCCTGCTCAGCCCCCGCTGCGCCGATCCGTTCTACCGGAAGGCGATCCGCGTCTCGCTGGGGGCGGTGTTCGGGCTGCCGATCGTCCGGCTCCGCCGCTGGCCCCAGGACCTCCAGGCGCTGCGCGCGGAGGGCGTCGCGCTGGTCGGCGCGGTCCTCGACGCCGGCGCCGTGCCGCTCGCGCGGTTCGCGCGCCCGCCCCGGGTGGCGCTGCTGTTCGGCGCCGAGGGGCCCGGGCTCTCGCCCGCGGCGCGCGCCGCCTGCGACCACCAGGTCACCATCCCCATGTCCCCGGGCGCCGACTCCCTCAACGTGGCCACCGCCGCCGCGCTATTTCTGTACGCCCTGAGGTAGATCGCGTGAGGGCGGGCGAGCTCAGCTCGACCGACCTCGACGCGGGGGGAGCGAGACCCTTTGAGGGTCCCGATTTAGATTCGACCAGGTCACGAATAGCTTGCGCGTCTCGGGCTGGCAGTGGGGGCAGAAGCAGGCGTCGCCGTCGCCGACCCGCACGGCGCGGATGGTGGTGCCGCAGACCAGGCAGGGCTTGCCGTCGCGCCCGCGCACCTTGAGGAAGTCGCGCACCTTCACCTCGGGGGGCTCGTCGCGCCGCCGGATCTCGGCCACGGCGTCGGCCAGCACGCGGCCGATCGCCTCGTAGAGCGCGTCGACGGCGGCCGGGTCGAGCTTGCGGCAGAAGGTCTTGGGGTGGATGCGCGCCGCGAACAGGATCTCGTCGGCGTAGGCGTTGCCGATCGAGGCCAGCGCGCGCTTGTCCATCAGGAAGGCGCGCACCTGGTCGCGCCGCCCGGCGATGGCGGCGCCGAAGGCTTCGCGCGTGAAGGCGGGCGAGGTCAGGTCGAGCCCCAGCTGGCCGTAGACGGGGATCTGCCCCTCGTCCGCGGCGCGCGCCAGGTAGACCTTCCCCATCCGCTTCTCGTCGACGTACTGCAGCTCCGGCGCGCCGTCGAAGGTGA
>DASZVW010000121.1:0-3010 GCA_035546895.1 Polyangia bacterium | reverse complement strand
CGGCCGGGACGCACACCGTCGAGCTCTATCGCCAGACCGAGGGGCCCGAGGGGGACGCGCAGCTCACCGGGTTGACCGTGGCCGGCGGCAACCTGCTGGCGCCGCCGGCCGGGCCGGCGCGGCTCCTCGAGGTGATCGGCGACTCGATCACCTGCGGCTACGGCGACCTGGGGACGCTCTCCGACAGCGATTGCTACCCGACGGAGAGCGACTGGGACAGCTACGCCTCGGTGGCCGCGCGCGCGCTCGGCGCCGAGGTGAGCACCATCTGCGCCTCGGGCCGCGGCGTGGTCCGCAACTACGGCGGCGACACCGCCGGGACGCTGCCGATGCTCTACCCGCTGACGATGGCCAACGACGCCACGCCCGCCTGGGGCTTCCAGATCGAGCCCGACGCGGTGGTCGTCAACCTGGGAACCAACGACATCAGCAACAACAAAGGGGACCCGGGCACCGCGTTCGAGCAGGCGTACGAGGGGCTGCTGGCCACGGTGCGCGGGCGCTACCCGCACGCGTACATCGTCGCCATCATCGGCCCCCTGCTCTCGGGCGGCGATCTGACCACCATCGAGGGGCACATCCAGAACGCGGTCGCGGCGCGCAACACCGCCGGCGACGCGCGCGTCGAGTTCTTCGACCAGATCCAGCCGCAGTCGACCTCCGCGGCGGCCTGCCAGTACCACCCGAACGCCACCGAGCAGACGCTGATGGGGAACCAGGTGGCCGGCGAGCTCCGCGCCCGGCTCGGCTGGTGAGGCGCCCCGGGATTGCGGCGCCGCCCCGGCCCTGAGATCCTGGCGCGGTGACGTCCGCGGAGGCGCCGGTCGGTCCGAAGCCGTTCGCCCGCTGGGTGACGGTGGTGGGGACGCTGGTGATGGCGGCGGCGCTCGTCGCGGGGCTGGTCGGCGAGGCCAAGGAGCGGACGGCGATCGACGCCGACGGCGCCGATCCGCTGGCGGCGTTCGACATGCTGATCGCGCGCCAGCCTCTCGACCGGCCGCTCGCCGAGCCGGTGGCCCGCGAGGCCGAGCGGGAGCTGGAGGCGCTGCTGGCCGCCCCCGCGCCGTCGCTCGCCACCAAGCGCGGCGCCGCCGCGCGGATGGTCGTCGTGCTCGGCGAGCGCGGGCGCTGGAAGGAGGCGGCGTCACTGCTGGCGGCGAGCCGCAGCGGCACCGTGTTCCCGCGGGTGGTGGCCTGCGCCTACGGCCCCGACCCGCGGGCCTGCGCCGAGGTGGCCGCCTGCGATCGGGCGCGCGCCGCCGCGCTGGCCGCCTACGCGGGCGACTGGGGCGCGGCCCGCGCCTGCTTCCTGGCCGCCCGCCGGAGCGGCGATCCGGCGGCGGCCGAGCGCCTGCGCGAGCTCCCGGTCCGGTTCCCGCGCCTGCGCCGGCTGCGCGACGCGCTGACCGGCGGCCTGGTCGCCGCCGGTCTGGTGGCGGCGGCCGTCATCGTGCGCCGGCGGCGCCGGCCGCGACGGGAGCGCCCGCCGCTCGCCGCCCCCTGGTCCCTGGGCGAGCTCTACGCAGCGCTGGTCCGCTGCCTGCTGTGGTCGCTGCTGGTGGCGCTGCCGGCGGCCGGCCTGCTGGATCTCGCGCACCGTCTGGACGAGGAGAGCGTGGGCGCCGTCTTCTACGTGGCCGGCTTCGCCTGGGTGGTGCGGCTCGTGTTCCGGCGGTGGGGGCTCTCCTGGCGCGACAGCCTGGGCTGGCCGGGCGGCCGGGAGATCGGCGTGACGCTGCTGGCGGCCGTCGGCCTCTCGCTCGGCGGGCAGCTCGCCCTCGAGAACCTGGCCGCCCTGCTCGGCGGTCACGTCTCCTGGACCGACCTCGCGCAGCAGGCGGGCGCGCGCGCCGGGGGCCGGCTCCTGCTCTCGTTCCTGGGGATCGCGGTGCTGCCGCCGCTGGTCGAGGAGCTGGTGTTCCGGCGCGCGATCCTGGAGCGCCTCTTGCGACGGACCTCGCCCACCGTCGCGATCCTGCTGACCACGCTGGCGTTCACGCTGCCGCACGGGTACTCGCCCCTCGGGCTGGCGGCGATCTTCTGGAGCGGGCTGGTGTTCGCCTGGGCGTTCCAGCGGACCGGCAACCTCTGGCCCGGCGTCGCCGCCCACGCCGTCGGCAATGCGCTGGCGCTCTGGTCGAGCCTGACGTGAGCCGCGCGCTCAGCGATGAAAGCCCTGACCGGCTTGCCCGCCGGCGTCGATCCAGGCGTGCGCCATCCGGGCGGTGTCGAAGGCCAGCCCCAGGCGCCCCCCGCCGTCGACGCAGATGAGGCCGCCGCTGCCGCCGTGGCGGCGGACGGCGGGCAGGACCTCGCGCGCGGCCTCGGCCGGCGCGCGGCCGGCGCGCATCGCCTCCACCGCCTGCTTGGCGGCCACCGCCCTGATGAAGGCCTCGCCGAGGCCGGTGCAGGAGACCGCGCCCGCGCCGTCGTCGGCGTAGGTGCCGGCGCCGATCACCGCCGAGTCCCCCACCCGCCCGCGCCGCTTGAGCATCGTCCCGCCCGTCGAGGTGGCGGCGGCGACGCGGCCGGCGGCGTCGCGCGCCACGCAGCCGACGGTGCCCCCGCCGGTGACGGCGTTCCGCCGGGTGAGCGCGGCCTGCCACCGGTCGCGCATCTCGGGCGTGACCAGAGCGCCGGCCGGCAACGGCGGCCAACCGGCCTCGGCCGCCAGCGCCGCGGCCCCGGCGCCGACCAGCAGCACGTGGGGCGTCCGCTCCATCACCAGCCGCGCCAGCAGCACCGGGTTCTTCACCTCGCGCACGGCGCCCACCGCGCCGGCGCGCCCGTCCCCGGCCATCACCGAGGCGTCGCACTCGACCTCGCCGTCGATCGTGAGCGCCGAGCCGAGCCCGGCGTTGAACCGCGGGTCGTCTTCCAGCGCCACCACGGCGGCGACCGCCGCCTCGAGCGCGGCCCCGCCGCGCGCCAGGACCTCGAACCCGGCGCGCGCCGCCGCCGCGCACCCGGCCATGGCGGCCTCGCCCGCGCCGTCCTCGGGCGCGGCGTC
>DASZVW010000120.1:0-2979 GCA_035546895.1 Polyangia bacterium | reverse complement strand
GCCACCTTCTGCAGCGTCCAGCTGCCCGCGAGGTGCCCGAAGCGATCGTTGACCTCTTTGAAGCGGTCGAGATCGATGAAGCACATCGCGAGGTCGGTGCCCTCGCGATCGGCGCGCGCGATCTCTTCTTCGAGGCGCGTGTGGAAGTAGCGGCTGTTCGCGAGGCCCGTCAGATCGTCCACGCGGGCCAGGGCGCGCGCGCGGATGGCGTCGAGCGCGTTCTGGATCGACGACGACATGTACGCGGCGAAGATGCGCAGCAGCTCCTTGTCGCGCGGCGTGTAGGGCGTCCCCGAGCGCCGGTTGGCGAGCTGCAGGATCCCGCAGATCGACTCGCCGACCACGATCGGCACCGCCACCAGCGAGCGGATGGTCCCCATCTCGGGCGTCAGCGCCAGCAGCGGGTCGTCGGCCTCCAGCTGGTCGGTCTGCTTGGGGCGGCCGGTGGTGTAGACGCGCCCCGAGAACCCGCGGTCGCTCGGCAGCCGCTTGCCGACCACGCTCTCGATGCCGGGGCCGAAGGCGGCGATGTACGTCAGCCGCGGCGCCGGCGCCCCCGCCAGCTTGGCGCGCGGATCGTCGAGCAGGATGCCGCCCATCTCCGACGGCACGAAGTCGTTGGCGCGCTCGAGGATCTCGCGCAGCGTCCCGTCGAGCCGCACGTCCCAGTGCTCGGTGTCCTGGTCGCGGCGCGCGCGCACGAAGAAGCGCGCGATCTCCTCGGGCGACAGCGTCAGGATCGGGCCCGGGGGGATGACCGGGACGGGGACCGACATCTCCTCGGTGCGGGGCCGGGGGACCGCGGGCGGCCCGTCCTGATCGTCCATCGCCCCTAGGTTACACGACGTCGGCGGCTTCCGGATCGAAGGTCGTGCGGTAGGCGGCGCGCAGCCGCACCCGCCGCTCGAGGTCGGCCAGCACGACGTCGGCGGCGTCGACGCCGTAGAGCTCGGCGATGGCGTGCAGGCCGCCCGGCGTGAAGACGTTCAGCTCCAGGATCCGGTCGCCCACGATGTCGACCGCCACGAAGGTCAGGCCGTCGGCCAGGAGCCGGGGTCGCAGGATGTCGCAGATGCGCGCCTCCACGGGGCCGAAGTCGCACTTGGCGCGCAGCGAGGCGCCGGCCTTGGTCCCCCCCGCCGTGACCACCGCGCGGCGGCGGTAGATCGCCACCCGGTCGCCGATGCGGATCGGCTCGGCGTTGAGCAAGAGGAGGCGCTTCTCCCCCTGCTCGGCCTCCGGCAGGTACTCCTGGGCCAGCGCGTAGCCCTCCTTGGTGACGGCGGCGATCATCTGGTTGAGGTTCGAGACCTGGCGGCGCCGCAGGTAGAAGACGTGCTCGCCGCCGCGCGGCGCCAGCGGCTTGAGCACCGCCGGGCCGTCGAGCGCCTTGAGGAACGCCTTGAGGCGGGTCTTCGAGCGCGACACCAGCATGCGGGTGCGGACGTCGGCCGGGAAGTCGGCCAGGTACATCCGGCTGCCGGCGCGGCGCATCCCCTCGGGGTCGTTGATCACCAGCGTCCCCGCCAGGCGCAGCCGCCAGCCGAAGTCGATGAGCGGCGCGCCCGGCCGCCCCTCGCCCTCGCGCGCGGGGTTGTAGCGCAGGAAGACCACGTCGAAGCTGCCCAGCGTGTCCTCCTCGACCACCGCCTCCTCCGAGCCGAGCGCCCGCGCGTAGGCGGTGGTGTCGGCGTAGTCGCCGGCGCGCACGCGGGTGGTGGTGGCCAGGATGTTGTTGTCGTCGAGGAACGACAGGTCGTCGACGGAGACGAACCTGACGTCGTGCCCGCGGCGGTGGGCCGCCAGCGCCAGGTAGATCCCGCTGAAGGTCGCCTGCTGCGCGCGGACGTCGGCGACGACGAGGCAGATGCGCATGGTGCTCGGCCGTTAGTGGAAGGCCTGCCGGTATTTCTGCAAAATTTCAGACAGGCGGTCGAGCGGCAGCGCGGGGGCCACGTGGTCCGACTGGCCGCGCATCTCGTCGGCCATGCAGAGCGCGTTGACGATCGCCTCCTCGGTCCCCTCGACCACCGCCTCGTAGAGCGGGTCGCAGGCCTCGTCGAGCAGGACCTCCAGGGTGGCGGTCATCTTGGAGGTCTGCCGCGGCACCCGGTTGGTGGTGGAGAAGGCGACCAGGATCTCGCCCGAGCCGTGCGCGGCGAAGGAGCCGGTGCGGCCGATCCCCAGCGCCGCCCGCTTGCAGAGCCGCACCAGCTGCGACGAGAGCAGCGGCGTGTCGGTGGCGATGATGGTGATGATCGAGCCGGCGTTGCGCTCGCGCCGCGGCGCCGAGAAATCCGGCGCCAGCACCTCGCCCACCGGCGCGCCGTCGACGCGCAGCGAGCGCATGACGCCGAAGTTCGACTGCACCAGGATGCCGACCGTGTAGACGTTCCCCTGGATCTCCACCCGGCGCGAGCTGGTGCCGATCCCGGCCTTGAAGTCGCAGGTGATGAGCCCGGTGCCGGCCCCCACCGACCCTTCGGCCACCCGCCCGGCGGTCGCCTGCTCGATGGCCCGGTAGACGTGCTCCGAGCGGACGTGGCGCCCGACGGCGTCGTTGAGCCAGGAGTCGTCGCACTCGCCGACCAGCGGGATCACCACGTCGTCCTCGCTGCCGATGGTGGGCCACTTCTTGGTCATCCACTTGACCGCCGCGTCGGAGACCTTGCCGACCGCCATGGTGTTGGTGAGCAGGATCGGCGTCTCCAGCAGCCCCCACTCCTGCACCTGGGTGATCCCCGAGACCTCGCCGGCGCCGTTGAGCACGAAGCCGCCGGCCACCACCCGGTTCTCGAACACCGCGGCGTTGGGGACCACGGCGGTGACGCCGGTGCGGACCGGGCCCTTGCCGACCTCCAGCGGCCCCTCGCCGGCCACCAGCGTGGTGTGGCCGACGCGCACGCCGGCCACGTCGGTGATGGCGTTCGATTCGCCGACCGGGAAGCGGCCGAGGGTGAAGCCGAGCTCGCGGAGCCG
>DASZVW010000119.1:0-2821 GCA_035546895.1 Polyangia bacterium | reverse complement strand
CCAAGCGCGGCCACGAGTTCTCGGGGCTCGAGCACCTGCTGCTCGCGTTGATGGTCGACGACAAGACCGCCGAGGTGATCAAGCAGTGCGGCGGGTCGCTCTCGCGCCTCATCACCAAGCTGGAGAAGTACCTCGACGAGGAGATCAAGCCGCTGCCCGAGGAGGACCGCGAGCGCGCCCAGCCGACGCTGGCCTTTGCGCGGGTGGTCCAGCGGGCGGTCAACCACGTGCTGGGGGCGGGGAAGGAGCAGGCGACCGGCCCCAACGTGCTGGTGGCCTTCTTCGGCGAGCCGGAGTCGAACGCGGTCGCCTTCCTGAAAGAGGAGGGGATCAGCCGCCTCGACGTGGTCAGCTACATCTCGCACGGGATCTCCAAGCTGCTGCCGGCCAAGACCGGCGTGCCGGGCGAGGGGGCGTCGTCGCCCGACGAGGAGGGGGAGGAGGCGCCGGCCGATCCGCTGGCCCAGTTCGCGGTCAACCTGAACGAGCGGGCGCGCGCGGGGGAGATCGATCCGCTCATCGGCCGCAAGTCGCAGATCGAGCGGGCGCTGCACGTGCTGGCGCGGCGGCGCAAGAACAACCCGCTGTTCGTGGGGGACGCCGGGGTCGGCAAGACGGCCATCGTCGAGGGGCTGGCGCGCAAGATCGAGCTCGGCGAGGCGCCGGCGGCGCTGGCCGGGGCGGTCATCTACGCGCTCGACATGGGGGCCATGGTGGCGGGGACGCGCTACCGCGGCGACTTCGAGGAGCGGTTCAAGGCGGTCATCAAGGCGCTGGGCGAGAAGGAGAACGCCATCGTCTTCATCGACGAGCTGCACACCATCGTGGGCGCCGGGGCCGCCTCAGGCGGGGCGATGGACGCCTCCAACCTGATCAAGCCGGCGCTGGCCAACGGCAAGCTCCGCTGCATCGGGACCACGACGCACAAGGAGTACCGCAGCTACATCGAGAAGGACCGGGCGCTGGCGCGGCGGTTCCAGCCGATCGAGGTGGACGAGCCGTCGATCGAGGAGACGATCAAGGTCCTCGCCGGGCTGCGCGAGCGCTACGAGGAGTTCCACGGCGTCAGCTACACCGACAAGGCGCTGCGCGCGGCGGCCGAGCTCTCCTCCCGCTACCTCAACGACCGGCGCCTCCCCGACAAGGCGATCGACCTCATCGACGAGGCGGGCGCCACGGCCAAGCTCAAGCGGGTCAAGCTCAAGGGGAGGGGGAAGGGCAAGGACCGGCGTCGCCAGGTCCGGTCGAAGGACATCGAGACGGTGGTGGCGACCATGGCCCGCATCCCGCCGCGGCGGGTGGAGGCCGACGACCGCGAGCGGCTGGCCAATCTGGAGACCGAGCTCAAGGCCAAGATCTACGGCCAGGACGCGGCGGTCGAGCGGGTCGCGCAGGCGATCAAGATGAACCGCGCCGGCCTCGGGCTGCCGCAGCGGCCGATCGGCTGCTTCGTGTTCGCCGGCCCCACGGGGGTCGGCAAGACCGAGCTGGCCAAGCAGCTCGCCGAGACGCTGGGGGTGCAGTTCCTGCGCTTCGACATGTCGGAGTACATGGAGCGGCACACGGTGTCGCGCCTCATCGGCGCGCCGCCCGGCTACGTGGGGTTCGACCAGGGGGGGCTCCTGACCGACGCCATCCACCAGAACCCGCACGCGGTGCTGCTGCTCGACGAGATCGAGAAGGCGCACCCCGACCTCTTCAACCTGCTCCTGCAGGTGATGGACCACGGATCGCTGACCGACAACAACGGGCGCAAGTCCGACTTCCGCCACGTGGTCCTCATCATGACCAGCAACGTGGGCGCGCGGGAGCTGTCGCGCCGGATGCCGGGGTTCGGCAGCGCCGGCGGCGAGCGGTTCGGCGACACCGACGAGGCGTTCAAGCGGATGTTCTCGCCCGAGTTCCGCAACCGCCTCGACGCCAAGGTCGACTTCGCGCCGCTCGATCCGAAGATCATGGGGCAGATCGTCGACAAGTTCATCGCCGAGCTCGGCGCCCAGCTCGCCGAGCGCAAGGTGAAGATCGAGCTCACCGCGGCGGCGCGCGCCTACCTGGCCACGAAGGGCTACGACCCGCTCAACGGCGCCCGCCCGCTCGGCCGCGTCATCCAGGACGAGGTCAAGCGCCCGCTCACCGACGAGATGCTGTTCGGCAAGCTGGCCGGGGGCGGCTCGGTCCGCGTCGACGTCGCCGACGACAAGGTGACGTTCGCCTTCACGCCGTCGGGGTCGCCCCGGGCGGCCTGAGCGCGCCGGGGGCGGTCGCGCGCGCGAAGTGGGCCCCGCCGCGGCGGCGCCCGTAGAGGATCACCGCCAGCGGCAGGACCTCGCCCGCGGCGGCGACGGCGAACAGGAAGGCCGGCCCGGCGGTGTCGTAGAGGCGGCCGACGGCGAAGTTGCCGAGCGCGCCGCCGACGTTGATCGACATGACCAGCAGCGCCTGGCCGGTGGCCCGCAGCTCGGGCGGGACGGTGGCGGCCACCAGCGCGATGCCGGCGCTCCAGAACATCCCGAACGTCATCCCGTGCAGCGCCTGCAGCGCGATGAGCGCGGCCGGCGATTGCAGCGTGGCGTTCCCCAGCCAGCGGAGCGCGCTGGCCAGGAAGGCGGCGGCGAGGAGGGTGTCGAGGCGGACGCGGGCGTGGATCCGGTGGAAGGCCAGCAGCACCAGCATCTCGGCGGTCACGCCGACCGCGAAGGCGAAGCCCCAGTCGAGCGGCGGCAGCCCGAGGTCGCGCAGGAAGACGCCGAAGAAGACGTTGTAGGGGGCCATGCAGGCCCAGTGGAGCGCGCCGGCGATGAGCAGCAGGCGCAGCTCCCGC
>DASZVW010000118.1:0-2362 GCA_035546895.1 Polyangia bacterium | reverse complement strand
CGTGCCGCTCATCTGCCGCCGCGGCGGCGTCACCCGCCGCGAGGTGGGGGCGATCCGGATCGGCCCGCGCGAGACGACGTTCGAGATCTCCGGCCGGGCGGCGCTCGAGTTCGCCGACGCGGCCGCCGAGACCGATCCGCGCGCGCCCCACGTCGTCGTCGAGCGCGCCGACGCGCCGACGCGCCCGCGCGCGCCCCACGTCGTCATCGAGCGGGCCGACGCGCCGCCGCGCCCGACCGCGCCCCACCCGGCCCCGCCCGAACAGGCGCCGAAGCGTGCCGATGGGGTCGCGCACCGAACGGACGGACCGCCGCCGAGGCGGCGTGACGGCTTCGCCCCGTACGCGCGGCCGCGCGCCAAGCACCCGCCCCACCCTCGTTCGACCCCCGACGCGCCCCCCAAGCCGCACGCCCACCCCAAACCGCACGCGCCCGGCAAGCCGCACGGCCACCCCAAGCCGCACGGCCGCCCCCCGCACCCGGGGCCCAAGGGCAAGCACCGGAAGGGCTGAGATGGGAATCCTCCTCAGCGTGCAGGATCTCTCCGCCGCGTTCGGCGCCCGGCCGCTGTTCGAGGGGGTGAGCTTCACCGTCGAGGAGGGGGAGCGGATCGGGCTCATCGGGCCCAACGGCGCCGGGAAGTCGACGCTGTTGCGAATCCTGGCCGACGATCTGGGGCCCGATCGCGGCAACGTGTCGCGGCGGCGCGGGCTGCGCGTGTCGCGCCTGGCGCAGGTGCCGCGGTTTTCGCCCGGCGCCACCGTCCGGACGTCGATCGAGGAAGGGCTGCCGGGCGCCAGCCTCGGCGCCGCCGCCGACCACGACGGTGCGGGCGCCGAGGCGGTCCGATCCGTCATGGCCTCGCTCGGTCTCGACGGGCGCGCGGAAGCGGGCGTCGCGCCCGAGGCGCCGATCGCCGCGCTCTCGGGCGGCTGGCAGAAGCGGGTGGCGCTGGCGCGCGAGCTGGCGCGGCAGCCGGACCTCCTCCTCCTCGACGAGCCGACCAACCATCTGGACGTCGAAGCGATCGAGCTCCTCGAGACGCTGCTCGCGCGGGCGCCGTTCGCCACCATCACCATCACCCACGACCGCGTGTTCCTGCAGCGGGTCGCCACCCGCATCCTGGAGCTCGATCGCCGCAACGCGGGCGGCCTCCTCAGCGTGGCCGGCGACTACGCCGCCTACACGCGCGCCAAGTCCGAGCAGATGCACGCGCAGGAGCGGCGCGAGGTGGTCCTGCGCAATACGCTCCGCCGCGAGACCGAATGGCTGCGGCGTGGCGCGGCGGCGCGCACCACCAAGCAGGACGCGCGCATCCAGCGCGCCGGCGCGCTGGCCGACGAGGTCAAGGAGCTCGGGCGCCGCAACCAGACGCGCACCGCGGGGCTCGACTTCCAGGCCGCCGAGAGGCGCCCGCGGCGCCTCATCGAGGCGCGCGGGCTCGGCCAGCGCTACGGCGGGCGCACCATCTTCAGGGACGTCGACCTCTTCCTGGGGCCCGGCACCCGGCTCGGGCTCCTGGGCGCGAACGGCTGTGGCAAGTCGACGCTGATCCGGCTCCTGCTCGGCGTCGAGGCGCCGACCGAGGGGACGGTCCTGCGCGCCGACGGCCTCCAGGTCGCCTACTTCCAGCAGACGCGCGAGGCGCTCGATCCGGCGCGCACGCTGGCCGAGGCGCTGTCGCCCGACGGCGACCACGTCACCGTGCGCGGCGCGCGCGTGCACGTCCGCGGCTACCTGGAGCGCTTCCTGTTCGAGCCCGAGCAGATGAACACCCCCGTGGGGCGGCTCTCGGGCGGCGAGCAGAGCCGGCTCCTGCTGGCGGCGCTCATGCTGCGCGAAGCGCAGATCCTGGTGCTCGACGAGCCGACCAACGATCTCGACCTGCCGACGCTGGCGGTGCTCGAGGAGGCGCTGACCGGGTTCGACGGCGCGGTGCTGCTGGTGACGCACGATCGCTACTTCCTCGACCAGGTGGCGACCAGCATCCTGGCCTTCGATCCGCCGGCCGCCGCCGTGATCCCCTTCGCCGACGTCGCCCAGTGGGAGGGGTGGCGGGCCGAGCGGCTGGCCGCCGCGCGCCAGGCCGCCGCCCCCCGCGCGCCCGAGGCCGCCGCCAGGCCGCAACCGCCCGGGCGCCGCAAGCTCTCCTACCAGGACCAGCGCGAGTACGACGCCATCGAGGCGACGATCGCGGGCGCCGAGTCCGCGCTGCGCGAGGCGATCGCCGACAGCGAGCGCCCGGAGCACGCCGCCGACGCCGCCCGCCTCGTGGAGCTGCTGGCGGCGGTCGACGCCCGCCGCGCCGAGGTCGATCGCCTCTACGCCCGCTGGGCCGAGCTGGAGGCCAAACGGGAGGGGAC
>DASZVW010000117.1:0-10465 GCA_035546895.1 Polyangia bacterium | reverse complement strand
CATGCGGACCTCATGTCCCTTCGCGAGGCCGTGAAAGCGCGCCAGCTGCCGCTGCGTGAAGGACTGTTGTGGCAGCGCAGCTTGATCGATCTCCTTCAGCAAGACATCGACACTCGGCTGGCGCACGCCCTGGCGTGGGTCGAGCTCCGCCGCGTAGTGGGCCTGCAGCTCACCCCGACCGGAGGGGAACGATGAGGCGCCTGAAGTACTCGCCTACTGTCCTCGCGCTGGTCGCGGCGCTGAGTTGCGGCCGCGGCGGCGGTGAGGCTTCCCCTGCAAGCGCGGCACCCCCGCGCGCGGCGCCGGCCGCCGGCGCCCCTGGCGCACCCCCCCCGCACCAAGACGAACCCGAGCAACACGCGGAGCTGTCGACCAAGGTCCGGTTGCCGCCAGACGTCGTGCGCGCGGCAGGAATCAAGACGGCTGCCGCCGCCATGGAAAGCCTGCCAGCGACGGTGGATCTGACGGGTGAGATCGCCGCCGATCCCGATCGATCGGCGCGTCTGGCAGCGCGCGTCCCCGGCAGGATCATCGAGGTCCGCGCCAAAGAGGGGGACCGCGTGAAGGCCGGGCAGGTGGTAGCGGTGCTGGACTCCCCGGAACTGGCGCGCACCCGGGCGATGCTCGCGTCAGCCGAGGCGCGGGCCGCTGCGGCGCGCTTGAACGCCAATCGACTACGCAGCCTTGAGGCGAAGTCGCTCGCCGCCGGGCAGGAAGTGGCGGTAGCCGTTGCGGAAGCTTCCGCGCTGGAGGCCGAGGCCGCTGCAGCACGGCAGACGTTGGCCGCGTTCGGGCAGGCAGCCGAGCAGGCGCAGGGAGGTACCGCGCGCGTCACGATCCGAACACCGCTGGCCGGCTTCGTATTGAGTCGCGACGCGGTCCAGGGACAGTCCGTCGATGCCGAGCACGTGATCGCCGTCGTGGGAGATCTCGAACGCGCCTATTTCCTCGGGCGCCTGTTCGAGAAGGATCTCGCCCGCGTTAAGGTGGGCGCCACCGCTGAGATCCGCCTGAACGCGTACCCGGGCGAGGTCTTCGACGCCACGATCGAAACGATTGGACGGCAGATCGACCCGGCCGCCCGCACCGTCACCGCGCGCATCGTGGTGCGGAACCACGGTGACCTCGTAAAGGTCGGCCTGTTCGGTACCGCGCGGGTCGTCGTCGCGCCGAGCACGGCAATGGAGAAACGTGTCGTGGTCCCTTTGTCCGCCATCACGCGGGTGACCAACCGCGACGTGGTGTTCGTCCGGCAACCCGACGGGGACTTCGAGCTGCACCCGGTGACGCTGGGGCGCACTGCCGGCGGCCGCGCGGAGATCCTGAGCGGCCTCCGCGAGGGCGAGGCGGTGGTCGTGGACGGCGCCTTCACTCTCAAGAGCACGATCCTGAAGGGGACGTTCGGCGAGGGGGAGTGAGGTGGTCTTCCTCGGCAGCATCGTAGCTTGGTCGCTCCGACACCGAGCGATAGTCATACTCGCGGCGATCTTGCTCGTCATCGTCGGCGTGACCTCGGCGGTCCGGCTCCCCATCGACGCGGTCCCGGACATCACGAACATCCAGGTCCAGATCATCACCGCCGCGCCGGCGCTCGCGCCGACCGAGGTGGAGCAGTACGTGACCATCCCGGTGGAACGAGCCATGTCGGGCATCCCAAAGGTCGAGGAAGTGCGGTCGATCTCGAAGTACGGCCTCTCGGTCGTGACCGTCGTCTTCAACGATGGCACCGACATCTACTTCGCGCGCCAGATGGTGCTCGAGCGGATGCGCGAAGCGGAAGAAGCAGTCCCGGCAACGTACGGCCGGCCGCAGATGGGCCCGATCGCGACAGGGCTGGGCGAGGTGTACCAGTTCGTCGTGCGCGGCGAAGGGCGTTCGCTCATGGACCTCGAGGAGACGCTGGACTGGTACATCGGCCCGCAGCTCCGGTCGGTTCCAGGCGTCGTCGAAGTAAACAGCTTCGGCGGCGAGGATCGACAATACCAGGTGGTCATCGACCCGAAGCGCCTGCAAGCGGCCGGCCTGTCGGTCGGTGAAATAGCGACGGCGCTCGAACGGACGAACGCGAATGCCGGCGGCGGGTACGTCGAGCACGATCGCGAACAGGTCGTGATCGGCACGGCCGGGCTGGTGACAAGCCTCGAGGACCTGAAGTCGGTGGTGATCGGCGCGACGGCCCAGGGCGTGCCCATCACGGTGGGGACGATCGGCGATGTCCGCTTCGGCCCTCGTCTGCGCCGCGGCGCCGCCACGATGGACGGCAATGGCGAGGTGGTCGTCGGCGTGGCGCTGATGCTGATGGGCGAGAACTCGCGCGTGGTCACCGAGCGAATTAAGCAACGGATCGCCGAGCTCTCTCCCTCCCTACCGGCTGGTATCCGGATCGAGCCCTTCTACGATCGCTCCGCCCTGGTCGACCGGACCATCAAGACGGTCGCAAAGAATCTGGCCGAGGGGGCTGCCCTGGTCATCATCGTCCTGCTCGTTCTCCTGGGCGACGTCCGGGCCGGCCTGATCGTCGCCTCGACGATTCCGCTGGCGATGCTGGTGGCCGTCTCGCTGATGTCTCTATTCGGGCAGTCGGGGAATCTGATGAGCCTCGGCGCGATCGACTTCGGGCTCATCGTCGACGGCGCCGTAATCATCGTCGAAAACGCCGTGCGCCGGCTCGGCGAGGCGCGCCCGGCCGACGGCCGAAAACTGTCGGCGGACGAACGGGCCGAGGTGATCAAGACCGGGTCGGTGGAAGTGCTCTCGGCCAGCGTCTTCGGCTCGATGATCATCGCCATCGTCTACCTGCCGATCCTCAGCTTGCGCGGCATCGAGGGGAAGCTGTTTCGACCGATGGCGACCACCGTGCTGTTCGCGTTATTGGGGGCGTTCGTCCTCACGGTTACGCTGGTCCCGGTCCTCGCCGCCCGGTTCCTGCGGCCACGTCCCGCGGGGCACGAGACCTGGATCATGCGCCAGGTTCATCGCGGATACGTGCCCTTCGTCCGCCGCGCGCTCTCCCGGCCGGCCGTCACGGCCGGCATCGGCTTCGCGGTACTCGCCCTGGCTGGCGGTCTGGTCTTCCGTCTCGGTGCCGAGTTCGTGCCCCAGCTCGACGAGGGCGATCTGCTTCTGGAGGTCCGCCGCCTGCCCGGTATCGCTCTGACCGAGACGATCGCCACCGACCTCCGCATCTCGCGGGCACTTCTCACCATCCCGGAGGTGGAGCACGTCGTCCCGCGCGCCGGCGCGCCGGAGGTGGCGACCGATCCGATGGGCGTCGAGCAGAGCGACGTCTACATCACCCTCAAGCCTCGGGCTGAATGGCGATCGGGGCTGACCAAGAACAGGCTGGGACAGGAGGTCGCCGAGGCCGTCGAGCGCGCCGTCCCGGAGGTGGCGTTCGCCGTCTCGCAGCCGATCCAGATGCGCGAGAACGAGCTCATCGCGGGCATCCGATCCGACGCCGCGGCGATCGTTTATGGGCCGGATCTCGATGTCCTCCGTTCGACCGCCGAGCAGATCGTAGGTGCGATCAAAGGGATTCCTGGCGTTGTCGACATCCGGCCCGAACAGACCGCAGGGCTCACGTACCTGCGCGTCCGCCCCGACCGGTCGCGGCTCGCCCGATACGGCCTGACCGTCGACGACGTCAACTTGGTCGTCGAAACCACCTCCGTCGGACGGCAGGTGGGAACCATCTTCGAGAAGGACCGGCGCTTCGGCATGGTCGTGAAGACGGCGCTGCAGTTCGCAGGTGAGCTCGACCCCTTCCGGGCACTCCCGCTCAAGTCCACCTCGGGGCAGATAGTGCCGCTCGGCGACGTGGCCGACGTAGCGCTCGAGAAGGGTCCGTCCCTCATCAACCGGGACAAGCAGTCCCGGCGGCTTGTCGTCGAGTTCAACGTGCGGGGGCGCGACGTGGTCTCCGCGGTCCAGGAGGCGCGCGCGGCTGTGGCTGGGAAAGTGAAGCCGCCGCAAGGGTACCGGATCGAGTGGGGCGGCCAGTTCCAGAACTATGCCTCGGCCCGGGCTCGGCTCGCGGTGGTGGTCCCTCTCGCCCTTGGGCTGATCCTGTTCCTGCTCTGGCTGGCGTTCGGTCAAATGAAGCCTGCCCTCCTCGTGTTCGCGAACGTCCCGTTCGCCGCGGTGGGCGGCATCGTGGCCCTCTGGGCGCGCGACATCCCGTTCAGCATCTCCGCCGGCGTTGGTTTCATCGCGCTGTTCGGCGTTGCCGTCCTCAACGGACTGGTCCTGGTGTCGTTCTGCCTACACCTGCAGCAACGGGGAACGCCGCCCCGGGAAGCCATCGCACAGGCCGCGGAGCTGCGCCTCCGTCCGGTACTGATGACGGCGCTGGTCGCGGCGCTCGGGTTCGCCCCGATGGCGCTCTCGCGAGCGCCCGGGAGCGAAGTGCAGCGTCCGTTGGCGACCGTCGTGATCGGCGGCCTCGTCACGGCGACCGCGCTCACGCTCCTGCTGTTCCCCGCGGTCTACGCTTTGGCTCACCGCACGCGAAAGACAAAACCTGTCGACCCGAACACGAACGAGGAGGGATGATCATGAGGACGAGGGATGTTCGACGGTTCAGCTCATTGGTGCTTTGGACGGCTATCGCCGCGGCGGCCGCGATGGTCGTCGGTGTGCAAGTCGTGTATGCCGACCAGCCCGTCGGGGCTCCGAATAGGTGCGGCTGCCGGAGCGACTCCGCAGGAGCTTGCTATTGCGACCGCAACGCTAAGTGCGGCTGTCCGGGCGAGTGTGAGCCCAAAGGCTGCGAAGAGAAGCGCGCCAAAGAGATGGACAGACAGGTCGAGATAGAAACCAAGAAGGCGAAGGCTGCAGCGCACGAGAAGCGACCGCTGAAGTCGACCGACGACGAATCTCCGCCGGCGGCGCGAGCTGCCTACCAACCGGCCGCGAAGCACGCCGAGCACAGAATGAGCGCCGCCAACCAGCGCGACTTGGCGCGCTTGCTGCGGGAGTACGTGGCGCAGGACCCGGAGGCGCGCCACCTGACCGTCGAGAGCCTCATGAGCTCTCTGAGCCCGGCCAAGGCCCACTGACAGCGATCGCGCACCAACCAGGAAGGCAGCCAGAATGTCCGAGCACCACGGCCATCACCATGAGCACTCAGACGTCGCGGCTCGCGGAAGCGCCAATCCACGCCGGCGCCTGGTCGCGGCTCTCGCTCTTACGGCGACCTTCATGGTCGTGGAGGTACTGGCCGGGTTCTGGTCGGGCAGTCTCGCCCTCTTGTCCGACGCTGGGCACATGCTTACTGACGCCGGTGCCCTCGGGTTGGCCATCTGGGCCCAAAAGCTGGGCGAGCGGCCTCGCTCGGATCGGAAGACGTTCGGCTACCGGCGTGCCGAAATCCTGGCGGCCGCCGCCAATAACATCGTCCTCGGCGCCGCCGCGGTCGCCGTGATCGTGGAAGCAATCCGCAGGTTCACTGCGCCGCACCCGATCCAGGGGGCACCGATGCTCATCGTTGCCTGCGTGGGTCTGGCCATCAATCTCCTGTCGGCCTGGATACTCTCGAGAGGGGCCGGTCACGACCTGAACCTCCGAGCGGCGGCAGCGCACGTCGCGGCCGACGCCGCCGGGTCAGTCGCCGCGATCGTGGCCGCCGTCTTGATCCTGACGCTCGGTTGGACGGTATCCGACCCGATCGCGTCCATCTTGATCTCACTCCTGATCCTCGTCGGCGCCTGGCGGCTGCTTCGGGAAGCAACGAACGTCCTGATGCAGGGCGTGCCTCCAGGGATCGACGTGTCCGCGCTCGAGCGGCTCGCTGGAGAGACGCCCGGCGTACGCGAGGTCCACGACCTCCACGTCTGGTCCATCGTAGGTGACGCTCCCGTGATTACGGCCCACGTGGTCCTTGAGCCGGGCGCTCACGGCGTCGAAGTCGCGCGCGATGTCGGCTTGCGCCTCGAGGGGGCGACCCGCGGCGGTCACGTGACAGTTCAACCGGAGGCGAGCCCGCCGGGAAGGGAGCTCCTTTCTCCGGAGGCCCTTACCCGACCGCGAGGATAGGCGTCACCGAAGGTCGTAGCGGACCGAGCTGCTGCCTTCTCCGTCTCCCTGCTTGTGCGGCCCAACGGGGAACAGGTCGTCGTCTCCGCGTCAGACTTGGCAGCGCCACGCTCACCGGAGGAAGCCGAGTGGGTGAAGGCGTTGCCGCCAGCCCAACGCCGGTTGGAGTCCTGCTGGTGTCCCAGTTCCAGACTGATCTACCGCCGCCCGCACTCACTCACGGGTTCATCCCACCCGAAGTCTCGATCACCTGTCCGGTGACCCACCTCGCGTCACCGGACGCCAGAAATGCGACTACGTCAGCGACATCCGATGGCGCGCCGATGCGGCCCAGGGGAGTACGGGCGATGATGCCTCGACGAGCCTCCTCACCAAGGCCGGCGGCCTTCAACATGTCGGTCTCTACAGCCCCCGGTGCCACAGCGTTCACTGTGACGCCCTTGGGGCCCAGCTCTGCGGCCCAGATTCGCGTGAGCGCCTCGAGCGCGGACTTGCTGGCCGCGTATACCGAGGCGCCCGCCAGCATGCGCGTGGCGGCGAGGGAGCTGATGTTGATCACGCGGCCTTTCCCGTCGGGAAAGCGCGCAACCGCGGCCTGGGTCGCGAAGATCGGGCCGGACACGTTCAACGCAAAGCTCAGCTGTACGAGGGCCTCATCGACCGCCTCGAGGGGCGCGAAGGCCGCGGCAGCGGCGTTGTTGACCAATATGTCGAGACGACCAAATTCGCGGACGGTCGCCTCGACGAGCGCTCTCGCCTCCGTGGGGCTGCTCACGTCGGCGAGGAACGTCTTTGCCCGCCCCCCCGTCGAACGGATCCGGTCGGCCACAATGTCCGCCGCCTTGGCTGACTTCGCGTAGTTGATCGCCATCCCAGCGCCGTCCGCAGCCAGTCGCTCTGCAATCGCGGCCCCGATGCCACGTGCCGAGCCAGTGACGAGCGCGACCTGACCTTCGAGTCTCCTCACCCGAGCACCCTCCCTTCCGCCTTCCTCGCGAGTGTCTTGGCCATCATCTTTCCCATCATCTTCCGCGACACGCCGTCCGGGATCAGCGCAGCCATCACCCGATTCATTCTCCCGGACAAATGGCTCGAGCGATTCTTCCGGAGCGCCTCCAGTCCCTCGAGCACACACTGCTCTACGGTCATCGGTTTCATGGGCATGGCGTCTGGGTCCAGCCCGAACTTGTCGATGATGGCAGTTTGGGTGGGCCCCACCACCAGCACCGTCACGTTCACTCCGAGAGGCAGCAACTCGACATGGAGAGATTCGCCAAAGCTTTCGACATACGCCTTGGCACCACTGTCGTTCGCCACGTACGGAATGCCGTGCCTGGCACCCATGGCGCCGCAGAGCACGATTCCCCCACGACCTCGTCTGGCGAGCTGCCGACCAAAATGGTGGGCAATCTCGAGGTGCGCGAACGCGTTGAGGCGCAGAAGACGGGTGAGCGCGTCCCGTTCTTGGTCGAGGAACCGCCCCGGCGTCGCAGTGCCCGCGTTGGACACGATGAGGCCGATGTCCAAGCCCTGCGTCGCCTGCGCGAGCGTCTGAAGAGCGCCGTCCTGGGAGAGATCTGCTACCACAGCGCGGTACTGCGCGCCGAAGGCTTTCGCGTTTTCGCGGCCGACCTCTTCCAAGAGCGCTTGCCGCCGCGCCACCAGCACAGTGTTGATGCCCGAAGCCGCGAGCTGCCGCGCGAACTCCCTGCCTATGCCAGACGAGGCGCCGGTGATGAGCGCCCAGGGGCCAAATGTGTTTTTGTCGACCAAAGAGCTCACGCGTCCCTCCCGAGGTGTGAGGTGGTGATTCCAAGCCGGCGCGACGGCGGACGCAGGGACCACGAGGCGAGGACCAGCCCGGCGAGCATCAGAGGCACGACCACCGTCGAGGCACTGTCGCCCGTGACCGCGCGGGATATCCCAGCTCCGGTGAGGTCGAAGATCATCCCGGCGTACGCCCACTCCTTGAGGCGCGGGAGGCGAGGCGCGGCGACCACGATGGCGCCCAAGATCTTCCACGTCCCCAGGATGGTGAGGAAGTACGGCGGATAGCCGAGGTGGGTCATGTCCTGGGCGATGTGGCGCGCTCGGGTCAGATTGCCGATCCCTGGCACGATGAACGCCAGGACCGCCAGAGCGGTGGTGAGCCAGTAGAACGCCTGGCGGGTCCTGGCCGGTGGTGAAGGCGCTCGTTTCAGTCCCGGCGCCTCCGCAGTCCCGCGAGGAGCCGGCGCGACTGATCGTCTGGTGTCGAGCATGAATGCAACATGGGCCAACAAGCCGAATGCGCCCAATCGATGTATGTCATCCTCAGTATGGTGTATTTCGATGACCATGCTCGACTCGCTCGACGCCTCAAATCTCGTTGCGCTTCACGTGCTGCTCGAAGAGCGTCATGTCACGCGGGCGGCCCGCCGCCTGGGCATCACGCAGTCGTCCATGAGCCATCGGTTGACCCGCCTGCGCGCCACGTTTCAGGACCCGATCTTCGTGCGCTCGCCCCGGGGATTGGTGCCGACCCCGCGCGCGCAGTCAATCGCTCAGCCCTTGGCAGAGGCGCTCCGCGCGCTGGAGACGGTGGTCGCTCCCTCGAAGCCCTTCAACCCCGCCACGAGCCCGTTCTCCCTCACCATCGCGCTCCCTGATGTTCTTGCGCCGCTCGCGCCGCGCCTGATCGCCGGGCTGACCGCAGAGGCGCCCTTGCTCGATCTGCGGCTGGCAGCGGTCGGTCCTTCATTGTCCGATGCGCTCGGCGAGGACGATCCATCGCTGGCGCTCGCCCCCTCGGGGCTCGTCAGCGGATCGGTGATGACCCGGGCCCTCGGCGAGGTGCGCTTCGGAGTAGTCGGAAGAAGAGGACATCCCGCTTTGGGTCGCGCGCTCACCACCGAGCGTTGGCTCGCGTATGGGCATGTGGTCACCCGCTTTGGAAACACTCAGACCAACTCGATTGAGGCCGAGCTCGGCCGGCACCACCTGCGACGTCGCGTAGGGCTGGAAGTGCCCTCCTTCCTGGCCGGTCTCTTCGTTCTGCCAGGCTCGGACCTGCTGATGAACGCACCCCTTCAGCTTGTGGCGGAGGCGGCGACCCGGCTGGACCTCGTCACGCGCGAAGCCCCCATTCGCCTGCCCCGGGTGCGCGTCTCCCTCTGCTGGCATGCGCGCTTTCAACGAGACCCGGCGCACCGATGGGCGCGGGAGCGGGTGTTTCAGCTGGCCTTACCGGTCTTCCACGCCGTCTGAGGGGGGCCTCGGGGCGGCGCCGCCACAGACGAACCGCCGACCGACTGGGGTGACCGGCGGTCAGCACGTCCTTCGCGGTGTGAGCGCTTTCGTGCCTTCAGAATTGGTCCAAGATGAAGGGGAGGCGCGATGAGAGCCCGAGATCACTGGGAAGCCGTCTACGAGCAGAAGGGTCCGGAACGCGTGAGCTGGTACCGGCCTCACCTCGAGCGGTCGCTGGGGTTCATCGAAGAAGCCCACCTCGGCCGTGACGCTGCGATCATCGACGTCGGCGGGGGAGCTTCGACGTTGGTCGACGATCTGCTCGCGCGCGGCTACCTGAACGTTACCGTCCTCGATATCTCCCTCACGGCAATCGAGTCCGCCAAGGCCCGACTCGGCAAGCGCGCTTCTGCCGTTCGATGGCTCACAGCCGACATCACACAGACTGACCTCGGTGCAGGCGCGTACGACTTCTGGCACGACCGCGCCGTCTTCCACTTCCTTCGCGATGATGAAGACCGCCGGCGGTACGTCGCGGCCGCCAAGCGGTCCGTCAAGCCTGGAGGCCACATCCTGGTCGCGACGTTCGGGCCCGAAGGGCCGTCACGATGCAGCGGGCTCGACGTGGTGAGATACGACCCGGATGGTCTGCACGGGCAGTTCGGCGCGGCGTTTCAAAAAGTCGGTTCCTCAACCGAGGTCCACCAAACGCCGTGGGGGACTGAGCAGCAGTTCGTGTACTGCTACTGCCGGTTGAGCGAAGGCGGATAGGGGGACCACGTCGCCAAAAAAGGGACTTGACGCTCCCGTTGGTAAGTGGCATCTTACCGTTAGTTATGACTAACGCAGATCGGGTGCTAGATGCGCTGGGTGATCCGACGCGCCGAACCATCTTCAAGCGCCTGCGCGCCGGAGCGCGGTCGGTCGGAGAGCTCGCCGATGGGATGGACGTGAGCCGTCCGGCAGTGTCGCAACACTTGGCCGTGCTGAAGGCGGCACGCCTGGTAACCGACCGCGCGGAAGGAACCCGGCGCCTCTACACGGTCGACCTGCGCGGAATCCAGACCGTACGCGACTGGCTGGATGGCTTCTGGGACAAGACGCTCGAGGCCTTCAAGGCCGCCGCCGAGCGAGAAGCAGCCAAGGAAAGGAACCGGTCATGACGGAACAGGCAATGTCGAAGGACTTCGATCCGAACAGCGTA
>DASZVW010000116.1:0-3152 GCA_035546895.1 Polyangia bacterium | reverse complement strand
TCCCCCCGAACCGGGCGTCGAGCGCGGCCAGGACCCGGTCGTCCTCCACGAACGGCGTCGCGCTGCCGGCGATCTCCGCGCCGACGTAGAGCGTGTTGGCGAAGTCGCCCGTGTCGCCGAGTTGGTGCCCGGTGGCGATCGCCGAGGCGTTGGCCGTGGTCACCGTGGGGAACAGCGCATGGCTGTTGGCGAAGAAGACCCCCTCCTTCTGCAGGCGGACCAGCGTGGGGGCGTCGGTCGGGTTCAAAGAAACCGGGCGGAGGCCGTCGGCGACGAAGACGATCACGTTGCGCGCGGGCGTCCGCGCCCCCGCCGCGCCGCCCGACGCGACGAGGGCCAGGGCGCCCAGCCCGGTTCGGAGCTTCATGGCCGAGCACGATACCGCGCCGACCGTGATCGCTGATCCGGGAACGCGCGCCGGCGGTGATTCCGGTCACCGTGCGTCTCTTGTACCTGGACAACCGGAGGTCGTGGTCCAGAGTTTCGAGCCGAGGTGACGACGTGCGGTCCATGCAGTTTTCTCTTCGCCTGCCTCTCTCGTTGATCGCTGGCGCGGCGCTGCTCGCCGCGCCGGCCGCGCGCGCGGCCGACGCCCGCTACCTCAAGGGGCGGGTGGTGGCGCCCGCCGAGCGCGCGGGCAAGCCGCGCCCGATCCCGGACGTCACCGTGCGCGTGCGCGGCGGCAAGGACGCCCCCACCACCGACGACGACGGGCGGTTCTGGCTGCTCCTCCCCGAGGGGGTCAAGCCGGGCGACGCGCTGGTCCTCGAGGTCGAGAAGGAGGGCTACCGGCTGTGGCAGCCGCTCGACGGCGCCACGCCGGTCCCCGCCGATCTCGACAAGGCGTTGGTCGAGCTCCAGCTCGCCCCCATCGGCTCCAGGCGCTTCCTCTCGCCGCCCGCGCTGGAGGCGCTGGTGACCGACATGATGGCCCGCGCGCGCGAGCAGATCGGCCGCGCGGCGAGCCCCGGTCCGCTGCGCCTCGATCGCTACCTGCGCGCGTGGGCCGCGCGCTACGGCCTGGCGTTCAAGGATCTGAAGGCGGCCCTCGACGGCTGGGCGGCCAAGGTGAAGAAGGACCGGCAGAGCACGCCGGCCCAGAAGAGCGCGGCCGCCTTCGCGCGCGGCGAGCTGGGCGACGCCGCCCGCTTCTCGCACGCCGCGGTGGCGGCGGCCGCCGCCGAGGACGCCGCCTTCGATCGCGAGGAGCAGGCGCTGGCGGCGCGCCGGCGCGCGCACGGCGGCGCCCTGCGCGATCTCCTGAAGCGGGAGGCCGACGCCGACTTCGTCGGCCTGCAGCCCGAGCCGGCGCTGGCCCTCTACCGGCGCGTGCTCGAGCTCTCCGATCGCAAGGCGGAGCCCGCGCGGTGGGCGGCGGCGTCGCTCGACGTGGCGCGCGCGGAGCACCGGCTCGGCGCGCGGGCCGGCGCCGGCGGCGATGGGCACCTGGCGCGGGCCGAGGCGGCCTGCGGCGACGCCCTCCAGGTCACCACGCGCACGCAGTCGCCCCAGGCGTGGGCGGCGGCCGAGAGCGAGCTCGGCGCCATCCTGGAAGACCGCGGGAGCCTGGCGTCGGGGAAAGACGCCGACGCGCTCTACGCCAAGGCCGGCGAGGCAGTCGAGGCGGCGCTGGAGGTGCTCAAGCGCGACCAGCAGCCGGAGGCCTGGGCGGCCGGCATGCGGGGCCTGGCCCGGGTCTCCGCCGCGCGCGCGGGGCGCGCCCGCGCGCAGGCCGACGCGCTCTACGCCAAGGCGGCCGACACGCTGCGGGCCACCCTGGAGATCACCACCGCCGATCGGTTCCCCGACGAGTGGGCCGAGGCGCAGAGCCTGCTGGGGTCCGTGCAGCGGCAGCAGGCGGCCGGCGCCGGCGACGATCGGGGGGACGACCTCTTGGCCCGCTCGGCCGACGCCTTCCGGTTCGCGCTGCGGGTCCGCACGCGCGAGCAGTCGCCGCAGGAATGGGCGGCCACCGAGCGGGCGCTGGCCGGCGTGCTCGCCGATCGCGGCAAGCGCGCGCCCGGCGCCAAGGGGAACGAGCTGCTCGCGCAGGCCGCCGACGCGCTCCGGGCGACGCTCAAGGTCTCGACGCGCGAGCGGGCGCCCGAGGCGTGGGCGGCGACCGAGGCCGCGCTGGGCGGCGTCCTCGTCGAGCAGGGGAAGCGCGCGCCCGAGGCCAGGGGGGACGAGCTCCTCGCCGCGGCCGTGGGCGCCTTCCAGGCGGCGCTCCAGGTCCGGACGCGGGAGCGGGCGCCCGACGCCTGGGCCGCCACCATGGACGCGCTCGCCGGCGCGCTCGACGAGCAGGGGGCGCGCGCCAAGGGGGAAGAGAGCGTGGCGCTGCTCGCGCGCGCGGCCGACACCTACCGGGCCGCGCTCGAGATCCGCACGCGCGCGCACGCGCCCCGCGAGTGGGCGGCGAGCGAGGCGGCGCTCGGCACCGCGCTCGACGACCAGGGGGCGCGGCTCGAGGGGCCCCGGGGGGACAAGCTCCTCGCCGAGGCGGCGGCGGCGATCGAGCAGGCGCTGGAGGTGGAGACGCGCGAGGCGTCGGCGCGCGAGTGGGCGATGGCCGAGAACAACCTGGGCACCGTCCT
Source organism: Polyangia bacterium (assembly GCA_035546895.1). Taxonomy (GTDB): domain Bacteria; phylum Myxococcota_A; class Polyangia; order Fen-1088; family Fen-1088; genus JADGRB01. Next base: position 555 of record DASZVW010000116.1, on the reverse strand, counting down.
CGCCGACCAGGGGCGGCGGGCCGAGGGGGCCGCGGGCGACGAGCTCCTGGCACGAGCGGCGGCGGCCTTCAGCCAGGCGCTGGAGGTCTGCACCCGGCGCGAGCTGCCGCGCGACTGGGCGATGACCGAGAACAACCTCGGCACCGTGCTCGAGGATCAGGGGCGCCGCCGCGAGGACGAGGCGGGCGATCGCCTGCTCGCCCAGGCCGTCGACGCCTACCGGAGCGCGCTCCAGATCTACACCCGCGAGGAGTTCCCGCAGGCCTGGTCGATGACCCAGGACAACCTGGGGAACGTCCTCAACGAGATCGTCCGCCGCCAGCACCCGCAGGAGGCGGCGGCCGCCGAGCGTTGATTTCGGCGCCGCCCGCGTTACGGTCGGGGGGCTGGAAGCACGGAGGGATCATGGGTCGGTCGAACACCATCGTGGTCGGCGGCGCCCTGCTGGCCGCCGCCATCCTGGGGATCGAGGGCTACGCGCTGTTCGGCGCGCGCCACCACGAGCGCCTGCCGGTCGCGGCGGACGCCCCCGCGCCCCCGCCGGCGCCCGCGACC